>NZ_JBNCLY010000006.1:0-217657 GCF_049844915.1 Gordonia sp. DT30
GGCTCGGGTGGCTGATGTGTTCGGGGTGTCGGTGTCGGTGCGGGATGTGTTCGATGCACCCACCGTCGAAGAACTCGCAGCGGCCATCGAGGGTCGCGAACAGGTGCTGCCACGTGTGACCGCGGTGGCGCGACCCGCGGTGGTGCCATTGTCCCCGGCTCAGTCCCGGATGTGGTTCATCAACCGATTCGATCCGACGTCGGCGTCGTACAACGTGCCGATCGTGTTGCGTCTCAAGGGAACCCTCGACGTCGACACCCTGGCTGCTGCCGTCGGTGACGTCGTGGAGCGCCACGAGGTATTGCGCACGATCTATCCGGCAGACGGTGACGGCCCCGTGCAGCGGATCGTCGCCGCGGCGCAGGCGCGCGAGATGGTGGACTGGAGCACCGCGCGAGGACACGAGGATCTGATCACCTCGGCGACAACGGGCTTCGACGTCACGCGGCAACTACCGATCCGGGGCCGTGTGCTGCCGGTCGGGGACGACGAGTACGAACTCGCCCTCACCGTTCATCACATCGCCTTCGACGGCGGGTCTGTTCCGGTCCTCGTCGGCGATCTTCTCTCCGCCTACCTTCACCGCGCCGACCCGACAGTCGCGGCGCCGGCCCCGCTGCCGGTGCAATACGCCGACTACGCACTCTGGCAACAGGCGGCGCTCGGCAGCGTGCATGATCCGTCGAGCCCGATCGGTGCCCAGATGGACTACTGGCGAACGCAACTCGCAGCGCTACCGGTGGTCACCGACCTGCCGATGGACCGTCCACGGCCGTCGGTTCGTGACACCGCCGCCGGCGTGGTCACCGTGCCGGTCGACGACACGTTGGCCACGGGCATCGAGGCGTTCGCCCGAGATCATGAGATCACCGAGTTCATGGTCTTGCATGCGGCGCTGGCGATCATGGTGTCCCGCGAGGCCACCACCGGTGACGTGGTGATCGGAACCCCGATCACGGGCCGCACCGATTCCGCGCTGACCGATCTCGTCGGCATGTTCGTCAACACCCTGGTCCTGCGCACCCGGGTCGAGCCGGCGCACACCGTCGCCGACTTCGTCGGCGCCGTTCGTAGCACCGATCTCGATGCCTTCGCACACGCGGACGTGAACTTCGAAGACCTGATCGACGAGTTGTCGCCTGCGCGCTCCACCGCATTCGAGCCGCTCGTGCAGATCGCCTTCACCCACGTCTCGGGTGACGTCGATCCGCGGACCCGGATCGATGCGGCGGGACTGATCGCCGAACCGCTGGACATCGCTGCGCCCGCAGCCAAGTTCGACCTCACCATCGGCGTGGCGGGCCGTCGCGGTGACGAACCCATGGCGGCTGAATTCATCTATGCCAGTGCATTGTTCGACGAATCGACGGTCCGTGCTCTCGCCGACCGGTGGTTGACGATACTGGAAGCGATGGTCGTCGACCCGAACGTCGCCGTGGGCGACATCGACCTCGCCACCGGCGACGAGGTGGTGGCATCACTCGCGGTGCGTAGCCGTCAGTCGCTGGGCACCGACGGTGTCGCGCCCGACGGCGGTGTCTCGACACCGCGTGTTCTCGTCGACATCCTCGCCGACCGCCTGATCAGCCCGAGGAGACCGGCGCTGATCTGTGGTGACGAGGAGATCGACTACGCCGAGTTCGAGAAGGCGACCAACCGCGTCGCCCGGCGGTTGATCGCCCGGGGCGTAGGGCCGGGCGAGGTGATCGCGGTCGGTATGCATCGATCGATCACCTCGGTTGTCGCCGCGTTCGGGGTGTTCCGAACGGGGGCGGCCTATGTGCCGATCGCGCCGTCGTATCCGGCAGATCGGATCGCCTTCATGCTCGCCGACTGCGGTGCGACCCTGGGAATCGGCGATCGCGACACCATCGACGGCTTCGGTGAGTGGCCGTGCACGTGGCTCGACATCGCGTCCCTGATAGGGCCGGGAGTCGCCGACGGCCCCATCACGAGCGACGAGCGGCGCGCGCCGGTCAGGCTCGACGACCTCGCGTATCTCATCTACACCTCCGGCTCCACCGGGTGGCCCAAAGCCGTCGGGGTCACCCAGCGCGGCATCGCGAATCTCATCGACGCGCTCGCGGAGATCTCCGGCACCACGGCGACGGCAGATGACGTCCGGGTGTTGCACGTCGCGTCGCCGAGTTTCGACGCGTCGGTTCTCGAAATGCTGTGGGGCATCGGCCTCGGACACACCCTGGTCATCGCGGGGGCCGACGAATACGCCGCCGACGCCCTCGGCGGCGTCCTCGAACGCGGGGGTGTCACCGAGGCGGTCATCACGCCGACGGTCCTCGCAACCGTCGATCCCCGCTTCGGCGCGACATTGAGAAACCTCGCATCAGCGGGTGAGGCGTGCCCGGCCGAACTGATGGACAAATGGGCGTCGGCCCACCCCGACCTCCGGACGCTCAACCTCTACGGCCCGTCGGAGACCACGGTGTGGGCGACGGCGGCGGTGGTGCGGCGCGGGCTCCCGGTGACCATCGGGCACCCGATCCGCGGTTTCGCCGCATATGTTCTCGATTCCCGACTCCATCCGGTGCCTCCGGGCGTGACGGGCGCGCTGTATCTCAGTGCCGACGACTCGCTCGCGCGCGGTTACCTCGGACGTGCGGGACTCACCGCGAAGGCGTTCGTCGCGGACCCGTTCGGCTCGGCCCCGGGCGCGCGCATGTACGCGACGGGTGACGTCGTCCGGGTCACCGGGGACGGCGAGTTGGAGTACGTCGGCCGCATCGATACGCAGGTCAAGTTGCGCGGACTGCGAATCGAACTCGGTGAGATCGAGGCGGCACTCACCGCACATCCCGACGTCGACGCTGCGGTGGTGATCGGTGTCGGTGGGGCGGCCGCCACCGCGCTGGCCGGCTACGTGGTGGCACCCGCCGACATCGATGTCGCCGGAATCCGTGACCGCGTCGCCGAGCGGCTCCCGTCCCACATGGTGCCCTCGAGTCTGACCGTGCTCGATGCGCTGCCGCACACCCCCGGCGGCAAGCTCGACACGAGTGCCCTGCCCGAGCCCGTCGAGGAAGAGCAGCAGCATCGCAGTGTTCCGCCGGCGACCGAAGCCGAGGAACGCGTTGCCGCGGTATACGCCGAGGTGCTCGGTACCGACCGGGTCGGCGTCACGGAGAGCTACTTCGATCTCGGCGGCAACTCGCTCTCGGCCACCCGGGTCGCTGCGCGCGTGTCCGAGGTGTTCGACGCCGACATCACCGTTCGCGACCTGTTCGAGCAGCCGACGGTACGGGGCCTCGCGGCACTTGCGGTGCAGCGTGAGCCCGGTCTCCCCCCGGTCGTGCCCGTCGCACCGCGACCTGCCCACATCCCGCTGTCGTTCGCGCAGGCGAGGATGTGGGTGATCAACCAGTTCGATCCGACGGTGAGCACCTACAACGTGCCGGTGCTGCTCAGACTCGGCGGCGACGTCGACGTGGCGGCGCTGCGGGCAGCCGTCGTCGATGTGGTTGTGCGTCACGAGGTCCTGCGGACGGTGTTCCCCGCAGTGGAGGGTGTTCCGGTGCAGAGCATCGGCGACGTCGACAGCGTGTCGGTTCGACTCGACTGGGCGGTCGTCGATTCCGCGGCGGAACTCGAATCCGCCGTGACCGACGGCTTCGACGTCAGCGTCGAGCGGCCCCTGCGGTGCCGCCTCTGGCAGGTCGGCCCCGGCGAGTACGTGTTTGCCTTGGTGGCCAACCACATCGTGGCCGACGGCGAGTCGATGGGTCCCTTGGTCGGCGACATGATGACGGCCTATGCGGCGCGGGCCGCCGGCTCGGCGCCACGATTCGCGCCGCTGCCGGTGCAGTTCGCAGATGTGGCAATCTGGCAGCACGACGTACTCGGTCACCCCGACGACCCCGCGTCGGTGGTCGCCCGCCAGTTGTCCTACTGGGAGCGCGCGTTGGCGGGTGTGCCGGATGTACTCGAACTGCCGATGGACCGTCGGCGACCGCTCGTCGCCTCCGAGCAGGGCGCGCAGGTCGGGTTCGAGATACGCGCGTCGATCGCGAGCCGGGTGACGGCAGTGGCACGCGAGTACGGGGTGACGCCGTTCATGGTCATCCATGCGGCTCTCGCTGCTCTCCTCTCCCGGCTGGCCGCCTCGACCGATGTGACAGTGGGAACCCCAATTGCCGGTCGCGGGCAACGTGATCTCGATGCGCTGGTCGGCATGTTCGTCAACACACTCGTGCTGCGCAGCGAAGTGGACCCGAATGTGTCGTTCGCCGATCTGCTCGCCGCGGTGCGGACCACCGACGTCGATGCGTTCGCGCACGCCGACGTGCCGTTCGAGGCCGTGATCGATCGCCTCGACCCGGTACGTTCGGAAGCCTTCGCCCCGCTCACCCAGGTACTGCTCACGTTCCACCAGACGGTGCCACCCGAGATCGCGGCCAACGTGAACACCATAAACAGTGTGAGCGGCATAAACGTTGCCGGAGCGCAGATCTCGGCCATTGCGCCGGAGCACACACCGGCAAAGGTCGATCTCACGTTCGGTATCGCCGCCGGTCCCGACGGCGAGCCCTGGACGGCCCAGATCGTCTATGCCACAGACCTTTTCGACGCGCCGACCGTCGACGCCATCGCTGATCGTCTCGTCCGGCTGCTCGACGCCTGCACCGCCGATCCCGACCTGATGGTCGGCGACGCCGTGCTGCTCACCGACTCCGAGGCCGCGACACTCGCGGCGCTGCCCGCCCCGGTGACCGAGACCCCGCGCACCGACCTGACTCTGGTCGAGGTGTTCGCCAGATCGGTGCGCGCACATGGGGACCGGACCGCGGTCGGCGCCGGTGGCCGGTCGCTCGTCTACCGGGAACTCGACGCCAGATCGACCGCAGTGGCCGCCGCGCTCGCCGAAGGGGGTGTCGCGTCGGGAGACCTCGTCGGCGTTGCCACCGCGCGCACCGTCGACCTGGCAGTCGCCATCCTGGGTGTGCTGAAGGCAGGTGCCGGCTACCTGCCGCTCGACACGACGAACCCGGTGCGACGACTGGCCTACATCGTCGACGACGCCGCGGTCGACCTGATCATCACCGATGCGGCGACGGTCGATCACGAGCTCTTCGCCGCGCTGCCGGATACCGTGGCGGCGGTCGACGTCGACGATCTGGTGGCGCAGGGGGCAGGTCTGTCCGCACCGGCGCCGAGCATCCGACCCGACTCCGGCGCGTACGTCATCTACACCTCCGGATCCACGGGTATGCCCAAGGGCGTGGAGATCACCCACCGCGACGTGCTGACCCTGATCGACACCACCGCTGCGGACTTCGATTTCGTCGCCACCGACGTCTGGACCATGTTCCACTCGTATGCATTCGACTTCTCGGTCTGGGAATTGTGGGGTCCGTTCGCGACGGGTGCGCGTCTGGTCATCGTCGATCGGGATGTCGCTCGCGACCCGGACGCGTTCGTCGAACTCCTCGCTCGCGAGGAGGTGACGGTGCTGAACCAGACGCCGTCGGCCTTCTACCAGCTCATCGACGCTCGCCGGCGCGTCGCACCCCGTCTCCGGTTGCGCTACATCGTGTTCGGCGGGGAGGCGCTTGCGTTCGATCAGGTCGACCGGTGGTTCACCGAGAACCCCGCGGACACAGCGCAACTGGTCAACATGTACGGCATCACCGAAACGACGGTGCACGTGAGTATCCGGCCCATGGACCCGGTGTCGGTCCGCGGCGGCGACAGCTCGCTGATCGGGCGGCCGTTGAGGTCGTTGGGAATTCACGTCCTCGACACGCGTCTGCGTCCGGTGCCGCCCGGCGTCGTCGGCGAAATCTATGTCACCGGAGGACAATTGGCGCGAGGCTACCGCGGACGGCCAGATCTGAGCGCCACGCGGTTCGTTGCCGACCCGTTCGATCCGGGCGGTGTGCGCATGTACCGCACCGGCGATCTCGCGCGTCGCGTCGGCGACGACATCGAGTATGTCGGGCGCGGTGATGCGCAGGTGCAGTTGCGCGGCTTCCGCATCGAATACGGCGAGGTCGAGACCGCTCTTGCTGCGTCCCCGGGCATCAATGCCGCCGCGGCGATGGTCATCGACATACCCGGACGTGGTGAGCAGCTCGTCGGATATGTGGTCGGTGATCAGATGGATACGGTCGACGCCGATGTCGTCCGCGGCGTCGTTGCGCGCGCGGTGCCGGCGTACATGGTGCCCGCCATCATCACCGTCACCGACCGGCTGCCGCTGACCGCGAACGGCAAGTTGGACCGGAAAGCCTTGCCGCAGCCCGTGTTCGACAGTGCCGGTGGCGACACCGTGCCGATGTCACCCGCAGAGGAGGCCCTGGCCGGTCTCGTTTGTGGTGTCCTCGGCGTCGAGAGCGTCGCGATGACCGACTCCTTCTTCGCGCTCGGCGGCGACTCGATCCTCGCCATCACGCTCTCGTCGGCCGCGCGGGCGGCCGGTATCCCGATCTCGCCGCGCGACATCTTCGAGCACAAGTCGGTGCGCGCCCTGGCAGCGGCATCGGCCGCGGACGCGCGGCAACTCCCGATGCTGGCGGAGCCGTCGGATGGGCCGAGGGGACCGGTGCCGATCTCGCCGGTGGCCGCGTGGATGATCGAGTTGTCGGACGGGCCAGACGATTTCGCCGACTTCTCCCAGTCGATGACACTGGTCGCGCCGGAGGGCCTCGACACCGAGACGCTGCGAGGACTCCTCACCACGGTGGTCGCCGCGCACCCGATGCTGTCGTCGACGCTTGCCTACGTCGATGACGAGTGGGTTGCGACAGCGGGGTCCGATGCCTCACCGAGCGTCGTCGACGAACGCGTCGACTCAGCTCTCGACAGCCCGGAATTCCTTGTGGCCGTGCGCAGGGCGCACGCGCGGGCGCTGCACGAGCTGTCTCCGGCCGACGGGGTGTTGGTGTCGGCCGCTCACGTGGCGGCGTCGGACGGCGCCCGGGTGGTGCTCGCGATTCATCACCTCGGCGTGGACGCGGTCTCGTGGCCGATCCTCATCGAGGACGTCATCACCGCATGGGCCGCGTGGAACGCGGGCAACGAGTCGACGCTGCGTCCCGAGGTCACCTCGGCACGAGCGTGGCACCGGGCGCTGGCCGAACACACGCCGGATCACGCAACGGAAGTGGACTACTGGCGCCGGCGCGTCGACCGCGAGCCCACCGATCTCGGCGTCACCGTCGACCGCGACCGGGACCGGTTCGCCACCCTGTCCACGGTGACTGTCCGCGTCGGGCCCGCGGAGACGGAGGCGTTGCTCACCAGCGTCCCCGAGCGGTTCGGCGGACATGTCAACGACGCCCTGCTCGGTGCGTTGGCCCGCGCGATCAGATCGTGGCAGCGTGCGCGGGGAATCGTCGACGACGCCGCGGTATCGGTGCTGGTCGAGGGCCACGGGCGCTACGAGGACGTGCTCGCGCACGGTTCGGCGCCGAGCACGGCCGACCTCTCCCGCACGGTCGGATGGTTCACGTCGATCGCGCCGGTGGCGCTCGATCCGGGAGCCGACATCGTGCACGCCGTGAAGGCCGCCAAGGAGGAGCGCCTTGGTCGACCCGGGCACGGTCTGGGATTCGGGCTTCTGAGGCTCGATCCCGGCTCACCGCCGGCGCAGACCGCGCTACCGGGCATCGCGTTCAACTATCTGGGGGCAGGGGTCCGCGGCGGCGACGACGATGCGGCAGTCGTGCCGTTCACCGCCGACCCGGCGGCACCCGCGCTACCGGCGTCGGTGTCGGGACGGATGGTCGCGATGAACACCCTCTCGGTCAACGTCGGGATCGCGGCGACCGACGGTGGCCGCGAACTGTCGGCGGATCTCGTGTTCCCGAGCGGCGCATTCTTCCGTTCCGACATCGAGGAGCTCGGTGCACGGTGGACGGCCGAACTCGCCGCCGTCACCGTGGCGGCCGGGCGTTCGGGCGGCCCGGGACCGTCGCCCTCGGACGTGCCCGGTACCGGCGTCACCCAGGACGACCTCGACGAGCTCGCGCACCGATTCGGTTCGGCCGACATCTGGCCGATGACGCCCCTGCAGAAGGGCCTCCACGTCCAATCGCAGCTCGCGGGCGACGATGCGGTGGACGTCTACGTCGTACAGGCGATTCTGCACCTGGGCGGGACGATCGACGTCGACAGACTTCGCCGCGCGACCGAGGCGCTCTTCGAACACCACAGCGCGCTGCGTTCGGCGTTCGTGCGCTGCGCAAGCGGCGCTGTGGTCACGGTCGTCCCGGCGACGGTCTCGGTGCCATGGGAGGTCGTCGAGGTGCCGGCGACGTCGACTGTCGATGACATGGTGCAGGAGCACGCCGACATCGAGCGACGCCGCGGATTCGACCTCGAGTCCGCTCCGCTCATGCGCTTCATGCTCGTGCGACACGGCGAGAGCGCGCACTTGATCGTCACCAACCACCACATCCTGATCGACGGGTGGTCGGGTCCGCTCGTACTCGCCGACCTGCTCGCGCAGTACGCGACCGGGTCGACGTACACGGGGACACAACCCGGGGGCGGCGACTTCGGTGACCATGCGCGCCGCGTCGCCGCCGCCGACCCGGAGGCAGCTCGAGCCGCATGGCGCGAGGTCCTCGCGCCGCTCGACGCTCCGACCCTCGTGGCGCCCGGTGTGTCCGGTGCCGGCGAGATACTCCCCCGCGATCGCGGCACGGTCCTCGACGAGGAGACCGTCACCGGGATCGAGCGACTCGCCAGAACCCAGGGGGCGACCGTGGCGACGGTGCTGCAACTCGCCTGGGCCGTGCTCCTGTCCCGGCTGACCGGGAATCGGGTCGTCGCATTCGGTGAGACCACCTCTGGCCGCCCGGCCGACCTCGAGGGCGTGGCGTCGATGGTCGGATTGTTCATCAACACCGTGCCCGCGGTCGTCGACGTCGACCCGGGTGCGCCCGTCGCGGACGTGCTCGGGCATCTACAGCAGGCCAAGGTGGCCGTGCTCGATCACCAGCACATCGGACTGACGGAACTGATGGCGCTGGCCGACGGCCCGCTGCAGTTCGACACGCTCACGGTGCACGAGTCGTACCCGGTGGACGGCGACTCGCTGGCGGGGGCCGATTCCGCACGAACCGGCGGCCTGCAGATCCTCGACTTCGACGGCACCGACGCCACCCACTATCCGCTCAACATGGCGACCGCTCCGCTGCCGGGAGGAAGGATCTCGCTCACGCTGAAGTATCTGCCTGCGGCGTTCGACGATCACCAGGTGGAGGTGTTCGGCCGAGCACTGGTCGAGATCTTGCACCAGATGGCGGCCGACCCGACGCGGCTCACCGCAGACATCACGATGGTGTCCCCCGCGGAGTCGGCTCTGCTCATGCCGGTCGACGGTGGCGCCGGGTCCCGGCCGCGGCTACTCGCCGACCTCTTCGCCGAGGCTGCAGCGGCATATGGACCGCGCACGGCCGTCAGCGACGCCGCCGGCGCGAGGTTGACCTACGCCCGACTCGACGCCGACTCCAATCGGCTTGCGCGCTGGCTGATCTCGCGTGGGATCGGCGCCGAATCGCTGGTCGGTCTGGCGATCGGGCGTTCGGCCGACCTGCTCACCGCGATCTGGGCGGTCGCCAAGACCGGTGCCGGATATGTGCCGATCGATCCGGACTATCCGGCCGAACGAGTCGCGACGATGATCGAGGACTCGGGTGCGGTGCTCGGCTTGACGCGTTCGCGTTCGCTCCCGTCGCGTCCGGGACTCGCATGGATCGACCTCGACGACCCGTTCGTGTCCCGCGAGATCTCCTCGCATCCGGACGTGGCCGTCGCGGCGGGTGAGCTGTTGGCTCCGGTGCGGCCGGAGAACGTGTCCTACGTCATCTACACCTCGGGATCGACCGGCAGGCCGAAGGGCGTGAGCGTCACCCACTCCGGCCTCGCGAACTACGCCGCGGTGGAGTCGTCGTGCTTCCCCCCGGCCGATCGGCCGGTGGTACTCGGCTTCGCGTCACCGAGCTTCGACGCCTCGGTGCTGGAATATCTCCTCGCCGCGACGCTCGGCGCCGAGATCGCCTACCGGCCCGCCGACGCGGTCGGCGGCGAGGCGCTCGAGGATTTCATGCGGATCCGAGGGGTGACACACACGTTTCTCACGCCGACCGTGCTGTCGACTCTCGACCCGGCAACGCTGCCGGATCTGACCGGCGTGGCGGTCGGAGGCGAAGCCGTCCCGTCGTCGATCATCGACGGCTGGTCAGAGCACGTCAGTCTCCACAACATCTACGGCCCGACCGAGACGACGATCAGCGTGACGTTCTCGCGGCCGATGTCTCCCGGCGCTCGGGTGCTGCTCGGTGGTCCCATCGTCGGCGCGGGACTCGCGGTTCTCGACGCCCGTCTGCATCCCGTGCCCGAGGGGGTCTCCGGCGAGCTCTACATCACCGGACCACCGCTCTCTCGTGGCTACCTCGATCGACCGGGGCTGACCTCGGAGCGGTTCGTCGCGCACCCCAACGGTGCACCGGGGGAACGGATGTACCGAACCGGCGACGTCGTCCGCTGGCAGCGAGACGAGACCGGCGAGCTCGCCCTCGAGTACTCGGGCCGCAGCGACGATCAGGTCAAACTGCGGGGTTTGCGGATCGAGCTCGGCGAGATCGAAGCGGCCCTCGCGAGCCATCCTGCGGTCGGGTCCGCGGTCGTCATCGGTGTCGGAGGTGCGGTGGCGACCGCGCTCGCCGGCTATGTCGTGCTCGATTCCCCGGTGCTCGATTCCCCGGTGCTCGATTCCCCGGTGCTCGATTCCCCGGTGCTCGATTCCCCGAGGGCAGAGGGACCCGATGCGGCGACCTTGCGGCACTTCCTCTCGCAGCGGCTTCCCGCGCACATGGTGCCCGCGGGCATCACCGTGCTCGATGAGTTTCCCCTGACTGCTGTCGGCAAGCTCGACAAGCGCGCACTTCCCGAACCACAGGTGTCGGCCGGCCTTCATGTGGAGCCGTGCGGGCCGGTCGAGGCGTCGGTGGCGGAGGTCTTCGGCGAGCTCCTCGGCGTCGAGGACGTCGGTGCCACCGACAGCTTCTTCGACCTCGGTGGTGACTCGTTGTCGGCGACGCGCGCACTCGGTCTCTTGCGTAACAGGCATGGCGATCACCTCGAACTCGGATGGTTGTTCAACGATCCGACGCCGCGCGGTATCGCGGCGCGTATCGAGAGCACGGCGGCAGCTGCGGACGAGGTCCTCATCGAACTCGCACGGGGATCGCAGGCGCCCCTGTTCTGCGTACATCCCGCCGGTGGACTCGCGTGGTTCTATGCAGGGTTTGTGCCCTACCTGGACGATCGCCCGGTGTACGGACTGCAGGATCCGCACGCGGTGTCGGGTGAGCCGTTCGCGTCGTCGGTGGAGCAGCTGGCGGGAAGGTACCTCGCCGAGATCCGGCGCGTGCAGCCCCAGGGTCCGTATCACCTCCTCGGCTGGTCGCTCGGCGGGTACGTCGCCTACGCGATGGCCACGCAACTGCGAGCGGCTGGTGAGCAGGTGGCGTTCCTCGGTGTGATGGACTCGGCACCGGTTCCCGCCGAACCGGCCGACGGTGTGGCGTCGACGGAGCGGGTTCGTCCCGGCGGCGAATTCGTCGGCGACTTCCTGGGGGGCTGGCGCGCCCTGTTCGATCTCGGGGAAGATGTCGCGGCGAGTTCTGCCGATGAGGTCGCCGCGATCGTGCGGGACCGGATCGCGTCGATGGGGCTGCTGCGCGATGAGCAGGTGCAATGGGTGATGGACAGCTTCGCCGGCGGTGAGCAACTGGTCGAGCGTTTCCGTCCGGACCCGTTCGACGGCTCGCTGCTGTTGTTCACGGCGACTCGCGACAAGGAAGACCCATCCGCGGTCGCGCGGTCGTGGGAACCACACGTCGGCGGACGCGTTCTCAACGTAGACGTCGACGCCGATCACCTCGGCATGGCGAATGCGGATGCTCTCGCAGTCATCGGGCCGGTCCTCGCAGCGCGGCTGTCGGAGAACACGCACGACGATGCCGCGCCCGAAGCAAGCGTGCACGCACCGACAACGAACACCTCGAAGACGATGGTGAGGAAAGGAAGCGACAATGACGAACCCCTTCGATGACGAGAACGGACGATTCTTCGTCCTGGTCAACCACGAGAACCAGCACTCCCTCTGGCCGACGTTCGCCGACATCCCGGACGGATGGACCACGGTGTTCGGCGAGGACAGCCGCGCCGCGTGCCTGGAGTATGTCGAGAAGAACTGGACCGATCTGCGCCCGCAGAGCCTGATCGACGCGATGGAGGCCGACGAGGCGGCCAGAAAGAACGGCTGAGGCTCTCGTCGGGCGGGACGGCTCAGCTGCACTCGTGTCACAGCCGTATTCCGCTTTCACATCAGCCTCAACAACATCGATCCCTTCGCCCGTTCCCTCGGCTAACGTCTCGAGTAGACGCCGACCCGTTATGTGATACGTCACAAAGTCTGCTGTGTGCTACTCGCTTCGTCGCCTGTGGGGCGATGCTGAGTAACGCAACGGTCCTTGGATTGACGGGGAGGTTGATCAAGGGATGACGACGACTGCGACCAGCCGGAGCGGGGAGTACTACATGAACGAGTTGCTGGCGGACATCTGTAGCCGCGCGGAGACGACGCCGTCGCTCCCCGCGGTTCGTTTCGGCGGCCGGATGGTGACCTACGGTGCACTCGGTGCGGCCATCGATTCATACGAGCCGGTGCTGCGACGTCACGGTATGTCTCACGAGGCGGCGTTCTACGCCGCGATACTGCACTCGATCCCGGCGCTCGCCGACATCACCGATCCCGATGAGCAAGGACGCAATCTCGACCAGATCGTCACCTGGCTCGCCCGGCACCTGCCGCCGTCGGCGAATCATCTGCAGGTTGCCGGCTGATCCGACGCCCGACTATCCGGTGCCGTAGACGATCCGGTGCCGTAGATCGGTGTCGCCGGGTGACCCCGATCTACGGCACAAGGATCTACGGCACAAGGATCTACGGCACAAGGGGTCTACAACACAAGGGGAATCGGGGAACGTCAGAACAGCGCGCCCACCATCAGCCGCCCGCCAGGATGGGTAGTCCGATCACGGCGCTTCCGGTTCCCAGCACCACCCCGGTCAATGCCTGGCCGGTACCGCGGCATCCCGGCTCCCGGCGGATCGTGCGGATGCTGACCAAGCCCAGGACGACGGCCACGACGCCGAGCAGTCCACCGAGCCCGAGTGCCACCGTCAGCGGCACCGCCGCGAGGCCACACACCATCGACGCCGTCGCGGCCGGAGTCGTCCGGGTGCGCGGATAACTCACCGGCCCGGCGGTGTGGGGCCGGGCGATCACGGGGCCGGCGACCAATGGCGCATCGAGAACTTCGCGTCCCCACATGTCGCCGACCGCGGGCAGCGGACCTTCGGCCCGGGCCACGTCGAGCCAGTCCGGTGAGCCGTAACCCGCGCCGATTCTCGCCGGCCATTTCGGGCGCCGCCATCGGCCGGACCTCGATCGGGTCGTCCTCGAGATCGTTGACGAGCGGCCAGCGCAGATGCCGGTCGGTCGCGTTCGGTGCGATCGGATGAGTTCGCTGATCCGTCGCCACGATGCCTCCCTGGTGTCTGTGTCCGGCCCAACGAGCTCCGGTGCTGATGCCGCCATGGTAGGCGACCGGGTGCGACGGGTGGGCCCGAAGCTGCGCGGTGTCTGGTTGTGCGGTGTCTGGTTGCGGCGCCGACGGGAGAAGCAGTGAGGTCAGTGGCCGCCGGAAAACGACTGCAGGAATGTGACCGCGTCGCCACTGAGCTTCCAGTTGCCGTCGACCTTGACGAACTTCATCTGGAGCCCGGCGGCCGAGTGGGGGCCACCGACGTCGAAGGTGACCAGCGCCGCGTCGTTGCCGTCGGCTGCGACCTTGGTGACCTTGTAGGTGTAGCCCATGTGCGTGGACCCCTTGGCAAATGCCTGGATGGCCGGTTTGGTGAGCGGGTTTCCGGTGTCGACGACGCTGTCGAGATCGGCGCTGGAGGTATCGGGGTTCAGCGCCTTGTCGAGGATGGCCTGGGCCGCGGCGGCGTTGAGATCGGCCGGTGCGGGCGCGGCGCTGCCCGAGGTGTCGGCGGCACTCGACTCGGTGCCGGCCGCAGTCGTGGTGGCCGCAGTCGTGGTGCTCGCGGTCGTGGCGGAGGAGTTGTCGTCGTTCGAGCACGCGGCGGCGGTGAGGACGGCAGCACCGGCCAGGGCGGCCGCGGCCACGGACTTCCGAAGCTTCATCATCTTGTCTCCCATCGAGGATTGGTAAGCCCACACTAACTGACGCAGGTCAACAGCCCTATCGGCCGCAAGACTCGGGCGGGAATCAACCGGACCATGGTCCGGTTACCTCCGATGACAGTTCTTCCACCCACAGGAGGCGTGCCATGCAATTCGGACTCTTCAGCGTCAGCGACATCACGGTGGATCCCACGACCGGAGTCGCGCCGACCGAACACGAGCGCATCAAGGCCGTCGTCGAGATCGCCAAGAAGGCCGAGGACATCGGTCTCGACGTGTTCGCCCTCGGTGAGCACCACAATCCGCCGTTCTTCTCGTCCTCGCCGACGACCACCCTGGCCTACATCGCCGCACAGACCGCCCGGTTGCAGCTGTCCACGGCGACCACGCTGATCACCACCAACGATCCGGTGAAGATCGCCGAGGACTTCGCGATGCTGGCCCACCTGGCCGACGGCCGGGTCGACCTCATGCTCGGACGCGGCAACACCGGCCCGGTCTACCCCTGGTTCGGCCAGGACATCCGGCAGGGCATTGCGCTGGCGATCGAGAACTACCATCTGCTGCACCGGCTGTGGACCGAGGACGTCGTCGACTGGGAAGGACGGTTCCGTACCCCGCTCACGTCGTTCACCTCGACGCCGCGTCCGCTCGACGACGTCGCGCCGTTCGTGTGGCACGGCTCGATCCGCAGCCCGGAGATCGCCGAGCAGGCCGCCTACTACGGCGACGGCTTCTTCGCCAACCACATCTTCTGGCCCGCAGAGCATTCCCGGCAGCTGATCAACTTCTACCGCGAGCGCTATGAGCACTACGGACACGGCAAGGCCCATCAGGCCATCGTCGGTCTGGGTGGACAGTTCTTCATCCGCAAGAACTCCCAGGACGCCGTCGAGGAGTTCCGGCCCTACTTCGACAACGCACCCGTCTACGGACACGGTCCGTCGCTGGAGGAGTTCAGCCGCGAGACGCCACTGACCGTGGGCAGTCCGGCACAGTTCGTCGACCGCACCCTGTCGTTCCGCGAGACCTTCGGCGACTATCAGCGCCAGCTGTTCCTCGTCGACCACGCGGGTCTGCCACTCAAGACGGTGCTCGAGCAACTCGACGAGCTCGGCGCGGTGCTGCCGGAGTTGCGCAAGGGCTTCGCGCAGGGCCGACCGGCCGACGTACCCGATGCGCCGACGCACGCCGCGCTGGTGGCCGCCCGCAACGCCGGAAGCGGTGCGCGCGAGAATGATTCATCGGAGCAGACGCAGGAGGTGCAGGCATGATCCGGCTCGTGGCGGTCAACGCCGGGCTCGGTGAGCCCTCGTCGACCCGGATGCTCACCGACCGGCTGAGCGCCGCGGTTACCGCCGCGCTCGGCGCGGACCGGGTGGCGACGACGACGATCGATCTGCGCGACCTCGCGGTCGACCTCGGGCGGTCCATGGCCGCGGGCTTCGCCTCCGGTGCGGCCCGCGCGGCCGTCGACACCGTGGGGGACGCCGACGCCCTGATCGTGGCGACCCCGGTCTTCAACGCGTCCTACTCGGGATTGTTCAAGTCCTTCTTCGATCTCGTCGACGTCGACGCGATGACCGGCAAGCCGGTGCTGATCGCCGCAACCGGTGGCAGTCCGCGACATTCGCTGGTCCTCGATCACGCCCTGCGGCCGTTGTTCGGCTATCTGCGCACGGTGGCCGTACCGACGGGAGTGTATGCGGCCGCAGAGGATTGGGCTGGCGGCTCCGGTGACACGGCAAGCCTGGGCGACCGGATCGGCCGTGCCGCACGTGAACTCGCGGCACTCCTCGACGTCGGCGCCCAACGGCGGGCGACGCCGCGGGCCGAGCCGGCCGGTCCCGGTCGGAACGCCATATCCGACGCCGAGTCGGCGGGCATCGCGAATTTCGCGCGGCTGCTCGGCGGCGTCGGCTGAATCTGCTAGGACTCGCGAGCGTGCCCGGGAATGTTCTCCCGGGCACGTAGCCGGGTTCCCGGGAGGGTGGGCGCGGGCAGGTGCTGGGTATCGCCGAGGTATCCCTGCACCTGCCCGAATCGTTCGCTGTGGGCCATCCACTGTTCACGGAAGGCGACGATGTCCTCGTGGGTGCGGCCGATGAAGTTCCACCACATGACGATGTCCTCGTCCAGCGGTGCCCCGCCGAGCACGAGAATCCGTGCCCCCTCGTCGCCACGATTGCGCAACGTGATCGTCTGCGCGCCCAGTCCGACGTAGCCGAGTTCGGTGCGTTCGAGGATGCGCGCGGTGGAGTCGGCGATCTCGAGTCGGCCGGTATCGACGAGGAAGCCGTGCTCGAAGTCTGGACGCACGTCGAGGGTGACCTCGGCACCCGCCGGCAGATGCAGCTCCGCACCGAGCAGCGGGGTGAAGGTGTGCACCGGCGAGGTGGCGCCGAGCAGCTCGCCGAGGAATACCCGGACGCTCGCCTCGCCCGCGGAGACCACCGGTGCCACGTGGTGCGCGAAATCCCTTGGGGCGTCGACGGCGTCGGCGGGCAGCGCGATCCACAGTTGCACCCCGTGCAGCACCGTGGTGTCGGGGGTGGACACCTCGGTGTGCGCGATGCCGTGCCCGGCGGTCATCAGATTCAGCTCGCCCGGACGTACCAGTGCATGGGTGCCCATGGTGTCGCGATGCTCGATCTCGCCGGTGAACAGCCAACTGGCCGTTTGTAATCCGGTGTGCGGGTGTGGTGGCACGTCCATTCCGCCGGTGACCGAGACGTCGTCGGGCCCGTAATGGTCGACGAAGCACCACGCACCGATCAGTGATCGGTCGCGCTGGGGGAGGGTGCGGTGGACGGTCATCGCGCGGGGCCCGCCGAGCGGTACGTCGCGCGAGGTCAGTACCTGGACCGCCAATGCACCGTCAGGGGCGGCCGAGTCCTCGGCGACCGTCCGGCATTCGACCTCGGCGGGCCGGACTTCCAGATTGCTCATCGCGATACCGCCTGACGTGAGGATGGACGACGCTTCCGCGAAGTCTAGGCGAGTGCGCGCCGGTCGATCAGCGAAGCGGTCGATCAGACGTGGGGTCGATCAGACGGGCTCGGCGTCGTCGAAGGTCATCGCCAGGCTGCGGATCGAGGTGGTCATGAGGGCGTGGCGCGACAGTCGCAGCGACCGCAGTTCGTCGGCGATCTCGTGATCACCGAGTCGCAGGTGCGCGCCACCGATCCGGGTGCGGGTGCCGGTGATCGACCGCAGGCGCCACGGCGTCATCCGCAGCACGCCATCGAGCTGAGAGTAGGCCTGCATCGTGGTCTCCACCGAGGACGACGGCATCGGCAGGCCACGTTTGACGGTGAGGTCGGCGATCAACCTGCCGTCGGCACTCACGCTCCCGTGCCGCGTCGGGGAGTCGTGGTCGACATCGAAATCGGCGAGGATCTTGGGGAAACCCCAGATGCCGCGGCCGGCGGCGAGCGTGAACTCCCCGTCGACCGGGAGCCGATGGATCAGCGCGCGGGCGTCGCCGGCGAACAGTGAGCGCAGCGGGGAGCGGGCGCCCGCGGCTCGCTCGCCTGCGTCGCCACCGGAGTCCGGTGCGACGAGAAAACACACGCCGAACTCGTTGTATGGACCGAGGTCACCGTCGATGTAGTCGATGAACACCAGCATGCACATGCCGCGACCACGACGGATCCGCAATGGGGTGAGCCGCCGGCCGGCGGCACCCGCGGTGTCCATGGCGGTCTGCATGGCCGCCGCGTCGGCGGTGAACCCGGCCACGAAGCATCGGGCGCGACGGATCTCGACCGGCATGGTCACGCTGGTGCCGAGTACATCGTGTCGGGATGGGCTGGTCATCGGTGATCCTCCTGAGCCGCACACTACTAGAACACGTTCTACTTTGTCCTGTGAGCCTACGTCGCCGGAGGCGTTTGCGGATGCAAGTGGCGTCCCCTTTCCTGGGACTACTGCTTTGCTGAGTAAAGGCTTAACATTCACTGTGAAAGACCGATCAAGCAGTGCGAACGGCAAGCACGAATCGTGCGGGCGCCGTGGTACATGACAGTAGATGAGGACCAACGGTGACCACCGCGCGTTCCGATTTCCCGGACACCCCCCTGCCGACCACCGGCCTGCCGACTCCTGGCCTGCCGACTCCTGGCGCGCCGATGGCCGGTCCCCGCCTCGCACGTGCGTCGATCTCCCGCATCGATGACTATCGACAGGCGTTGCCGCGCAACGGGTTCCATCCGATCGCCCCGATCGCCCCGGTCCGCCCCGCGATCGGGCCGGCTGGGCCGAGCGCCGCGGCCCTCGCCGAGCCGGTGCGCCGGCCGGTGCTCTCGCCGCGCGAGACCGAGGTGCTGCTTGCCTGGCTGGCGGCGGACTCGAAGGAGGAGGCGGCCGAGCACCTCTTCATCGCGGCCTCGACGGTGAGCACGCACCTCGCCCGCATCCGGGCCAAATATGCCGCCATCGGACGCTCCGCCCCGACCAAGACCCATCTGCTCGCCCGCGCGCTCCAGGACGGCATCACCCGTCTCGAGGACTGGTGACTCGGCGCCCCTGACCGGCTCGGCGCCGGATCCGGGCCCCGCCCGACGCCCGGATGGGCGATCTGGCGGACAGATTTGGTGCCGACCTGCGGTTTCCCCTACACTTGACGGGTTGCCTGCGGTGCGTGAGCGCCGCGAATCGGCTCATGAACCCACTGGGACGAACCGTGTGATGCGGAAAAGCCCAGGCAGGCGTGTGTCCGGTGGCAACAGGCCGTGTGCGTCGGGTCGGAAATCCGCCGCACAGATACGTCCGATTCGCCGACAGCGGATCAGGGGTATCGACGACATCCAGGTCAAGGAGAGAATCGAATGATTCAGCAGGAGTCTCGCCTGCGGGTCGCCGACAACACCGGTGCCAAGGAAATCTTGTGCATCCGCGTGCTGGGCGGCTCGTCGCGGCGCTACGCCGGCATTGGTGACACCATCGTTGCCACTGTCAAAGACGCCATCCCCGGTGGCAACATCAAGAAGGGCGAGGTCGTCAAGGCGGTCATCGTGCGCACCGCCAAGGAGCGCCGCCGTCCGGACGGAAGCTACATCCGTTTCGACGAGAACGCCGCCGTCATTCTCCGTGGTGAGAACGATCCTCGCGGTACCCGCATCTTCGGCCCGGTCGGCCGCGAGCTGCGTGAGAAGAAGTTCATGAAAATCGTGTCGCTGGCACCGGAGGTGATCTGACATGAAGGTGCACAAGGGTGACACCGTGATCGTCATTTCGGGCAAGGACAAGGGCGCCAAGGGCAAGGTCATCGAGTCCTACCCGCAGCGTCAGCGAGTTCTCGTCGAGGGCGTCAACCGGATCAAGAAGCACACCGCCGCCTCGGCCAACGAGCGTGGCGCGGCATCGGGCGGCATCGTGACCCAGGAAGCCCCCATTCACGTCTCGAACGTGATGGTCGTGGACTCCGAGGGCAACCCGTCCCGCGTCGGATACCGCGTCGACGAAGAGACCGGCAAAAAGGTCCGCATCTCGCGCAAGACCGGGAAGGACATCTGAGATGACCACAACTGAGAAGGTTCAGCCCCGGCTGAAGCAGCGCTACCGTGCCGAGATCAAGGACGCGCTCAACAAGGAATTCGACTACGCCAACGTCATGCTGATCCCCGGCGTGGTGAAGGTCGTGGTGAACATGGGTGTCGGTGACGCCGCCCGGGACGCCAAGCTCATCAACGGCGCGGTCACCGACCTCGAGCGGATCACCGGTCAGAAGCCGGAGGTTCGTCGCGCCCGTAAGTCCATCGCACAGTTCAAGCTCCGCGAAGGTATGCCGATCGGTGCGCGCGTGACCCTGCGCGGCGACCGGATGTGGGAGTTCCTCGACCGCCTCGTGTCGATCGCGCTGCCCCGTATCCGCGACTTCCGCGGCCTGAGCGACCGCCAGTTCGACGGCAACGGCAACTACACGTTCGGCCTGAACGAGCAGTCGATGTTCCACGAGATCAACATCGACAACATCGACCGGCCGCGCGGTATGGACATCACCGTCGTCACGTCGGCCACCACGGACGACGAAGGCCGCGCACTGCTCCGCGCGCTGGGCTTCCCGTTCAAGGACAACAACGCGAAGGACAACTGACATGGCAAAGAAGGCTCTGGTCAACAAGGCCAACAAGAAGCCCAAGTTCGCCGTGCGCGGGTACACCCGGTGCAACCGGTGCGGTCGCCCGCACTCGGTGTACCGCAAGTTCGGTCTGTGCCGTATCTGCCTGCGCGAGATGGCACACGCCGGCGAGCTGCCGGGCGTGCAGAAGTCGAGCTGGTGACTTCGCGCCGGTGACATCACCGGCGCCTCGATAACCCAACGAAAAGTGGGGGAAGACTCGTTCTTCCCCCACTTTTCTGTTCTTTCCCCAGAAGCAACTGGGGGACGAAACCAGAAGTGGGGGAAGAGCTTTTGCGCCTGTGGTGTAACTGGCCGTCAGCCGAACAGCCATGCGTTCGGGGCGCACACGAGGTTCGTCCTGCCGTCGAATGCGCGAAGGACGATGGAGACCGCGCGCGGCGAGTAGCTGAACGCCAGGTGATCCGACTTGTCCTGCTCGCACCCGTCCTGCAACGTGATGTTCGTGGTGTTCGGTGTGCCGGGCGGGAAGAACGTCGACTGGTACGGCGTGGTGACCTCGTCGTAGCGGGTACCGACGATGGTGTACTTGACGTCGCCGATGGCGTACTTGCCGCCCGCGTTCAGGTGGTTGATGAACACCGAGTCGTAGACCTGCTGGATGCCCGACGTGCCGACGCCCAGCGCGATCGGACCGAGCACGTCGATCCCGAGGTTGTTGATGGTGCGGCCCAGTGTGCCGATCCCGTCGAGCGAGGTGCCGTTGTTGGTGGCACCGAGCGTGACGAGGTGCTCGACCTTGGCGGCGCCACCGTCGTAGCGCAGGTACTGCCGAGCGGTGATGCCGCCCTGCGAGTGGCCGACCATGTTCACCTTGGTCGCTCCGGTCGACTTCAGCACGTGGTCGACGAACTCACCCAACTGTGTTCCGGACTTCGTGATGTCACCGGTGGCGTAGGCGCCGGGCAGGAGAGCGGCCACTCCGCCGCCCTGCGAGAGCGGCGCGATGCCGTAGTTCAGTGCGTAGACGCAGTAACCTGCTCGCTTCAGGGCCGGGGAGATCATCGCCCAGTTGTTGTAGGCGTTCTCCCAGGTGCCGTGGACGAGGACGACGGGCTTGTGACCTTTGGTTGGCCTGCAGTGCCAGTCGTTGGCGCCGGGAGGTGCGATGTCCGGACTGCTCAGCCCGTAGGTGAAGGCGGGTATGAAGGCCTGCTGCTCGGGGCCGTTGCCGACGGGTGTCCGCCACGTGCTGTCGCCCTTCAGAATGTTCTCGGCGACAACGGGTTTCTTGGCACCGGCGTTGATGTAGTCGGCGAGTTGCTGCTGTTGATCGGCCGCAGCGGCCGGGCCGGCCATCGTCATGGCCACACCGATGCCGGTGGCGGCAGCGGCCAGGGATGTTACGAATTTGCGGGTCCAACCCCGCCGCGCAGTTCCTCCATGCAACACACCAATACCTCTTTCCGGAAGTGACCAAACCCGATAGTTGGTGACCTGAGTGTCTTAAGTCACGAAAGTAGGTAAACGTCAACGTACCGCGCGTTGTGCTTCTCGTTCAAGGCGCGCCACCTCCGAGAAACCACGATGCCGCCTCCCGACGGGGAGGCGGCATCGCGTTGTTGCGGAGCTGGGCTGGTGGTCAGCCGAACAGCCACGCATTCGGTGCGCAGACGATCTTCGTCTTGTGATCGAACGCGTTGAGGACGATCGAGACCGCACGCGGCGAGTAGCTCAATGCCAGGTGGTCCGACGTGTCCTGTTCACACCCGTTCTGGAGCGTGATGTTCTTCGTGTGCGGTGTACCGGCCGGGAAGAACGTCGACTGGTACGGGGTGGTGACCTCGTCGTAGCGGCTTCCGACGATGGTGTAGTTCACGTCGCCGATGGCGTACTTGCCGCCCGCGTTGAGGTGCTTGATGTACACCGAGTCGTACACCTGCTGGATGCCGGAGGCACCGACGCCCAGTGCCACGGGACCGAGTGTGTCGATACCCAGGTTGTTGATGTTGCGGCCGAGCGCGCCGATCCCGAGGAGGGAGGTGCCGTTGTTGGTGGCACCGAGGGTGACGAGGTTGTCGACCTTGGCCGCGCCGCCGTCGTAGCGCAGGTACTCGCGCGCGGTGATGCCGCCCTGCGAGTGGCCGACCATGTTCACCTTGGACGCGCCGGTCGACTTCAGCACCTTGTCGACGAACTGGCCGACCTGCTTGCCGGACTTCGCGATATCGCCCGTGCCGTTGGCGCCGGGCAGAAGGCCGCCAAGGCCACCACCCTGCAGCGGGTTCGAGATGCCGTAGTTGAGTGCGTAGACGCAGTAGCCTTCCTTCTTGAGCGCCGGTGAGATCATCGCCCAGTTGTTGTAGGCGTTCTCCCACGTGCCGTGCACGAGGACGACGGGCTCTTGGCCTTCGGCCGGCTTGCAGGACCAGTCATTGGCGCCGGGAGGCGCCGCATTCGAATTGGTCAGTCCATAAGCGAAGGCGGGCAGGAACGAATCCTGCTGCGGGCCATTGCCGGCAGGTGTCTGCCAAGTGCTGCCGCCCTTCAAAATGTTCTCGGCGACAACGGGTTTCTTGGCACCCGCGTTGATGTAGTCGGCCAGTTGTTGCTGCTGATCGGCAGCAGCTGCCGGACCGGCCAAGGTCGCGGCCACGCCGATGCCGGTCGCGGCAGCAGCGAGCGATGTTACGAGTTTGCGGGTCCATCCCCGCCGTGAAGTATCTCCACGCAGCACACCAATTCCCCTTCCCAAAAGTGACCGCCCCCCAAGGCGGCGACCTGAGTGCCGTAAGTCACGAATTCAGGCGGAAGTGAACTTACCATGCGGTAAGAGTACGTATGTACTCCGGGGCAAAAGTGCCGGTAATTTGCTAAGTCAAATACCGGCTGGAGTGGTACCCGGAAATGCCTGGACCTGCCGGAAATCGCCAGAAAGTGTTCGAGGTGGGTGGGAGGTCAACGCCCGAGGAATCCGCCGAGTATGCCGCCGACACCGGCCTGTCCGCCGTCACCGGTGCCGCCGACGAACCCGCCGGGCGGTAGCTCCGACGGCTGCACGACGACGAAGCCCTGACCGGAGAACGCGAGGGTGAGGCGCTCGCCGGTGCTTCGGCCCATCAGGGTGCCGAGGTTGAAGGAGTCGTTCGTCTTGATAGACGTGCGCAGGCTCGACGACCAGGCGACCGCGGCGTTGGGGTCGGCGTAGGTGGCGGCGTCGACGTCGAGGACCACGGGCGTGCCGTCGGTGGTGATGGCGATTCGGCCACGGCCGGTGAACACGCAGTTGTACATCCCGGCGTTGCCGAGGGCGCCCGCGCCGTGCACCCGGGCGACCTCGTAGGTGAGGCCGGCCTCGAAGGCCAGCACGTTCGCGCCGTTGATGGTCAGGCCGTCGGTGCCGTCGAGGTCGATGAGATGGACGTCGGCGGCGGCATTGGCCAGGAACAGGTCGCCGCGCCCGCTCACCTTCATCAATGGGACGCCCTCACCCGAAAGTGCTTGGCGCATCATGCGTCCGATGCCCCCGGCACCGAGCGCCTCGAACCTCAGATCACCCTGGTAGGCGACCATCGACCCGGCTCGCGCCATGACCTCGCCGGACAGCCCGATCCGGCACATCTTGGCGCCCTGCTTCTGGATGCCCTGCCCGGAGACCTCGGCGTGGTCGCGGTGGAACAGATCGCTGTGCATGGATGCTCCCTGGAGAGGCGGTCGGGCCGATGGCCGGTGGCCGGTGGCCGGTGGGTTCTGGGCTCCGGTGGTGGCTGTGGATGCCGGCGGCCACGGCTGTGGGTCGGCTACCCGCGGTGGCGTGGTCGGGGGTGTCGAATCGCTCTCGATGTCGATGCCGAACGCCGTCGCCAGCCCGGCCAATCCGGCGTCGTATCCCTGGCCGACGGCGCGGACCTTCCAGCCGTCGCCGCGGCGATAGATCTCCAGACAGATCACCGCGGCCTCGCTCGTGAGATCGGTGGGCACGAAGGAGATCGGTTCGCCACCGGCGGCGGGCGTCACGGTTGCCTCCAGTCGGCCGGCCGTGGCGAACGACGCCGGGCCGGCGCCGTCCAGGCTGGCCGCGATCGCAACGGTCACGATGTCCGGCGGCACACGTGTGGTGTCGACGGTGAGGACGTCGGCGGATCCGTCCGACCGGTAGGCGATGCCGGGACCGGTGGGCTGGTTGTAGAACACGAAGTCTGCATCCGAGCGCACCCGACCATCCGAGGCGAGTAACACCGCCGAGGTGTTCACCGGCGTCGCCGAGCGCACCGATACCGTCACCGTCGGTGAGGGCAGCGCGGTGTTCTCTCCCGGTGCGAGGTGCCGCATGAATCCAGTGTGCCCCAGTCGTTCGGCCCCGCCGGCACGCGGGCTCGGTTCGACCGGGCCCGGCGTGGGGCGCGCCATGGACTGCCCGCCCCACACCGGAGTCCGGTCAGGGCCTCACTCGCGGGGTCGGCGCCGCCGGGCCCGCCGAGGCACTGTGCGGTCGGGTCCGTCCGCGGCGCTCACCACGTGCGGACCTGCCAGATGACCCGCGCCGACGTCCGCGATGCCCTTGACCAGCTGGTGCACCGGCTGTAGGCAATAGCCCTCCTGCCACGGATACAGTCCGAGGTCGTCGGCCCAGACGACTTGCAGCGCAGGATGGTTCGGGAAAAGCTCGTTGGTGATGAGCAGATCGGCCTTGTCGACGATCTCGATCACCCGGACCGGCACATCGAGCGCATGCACCTCGACCTCGATCCGGCGATCGACCACCGAACGCCAGTCGGTGCGATGGAAAAGGTCGCCGAGTTCGTTGAGCAACTCGCAACTCGTGCGTGGGTCGAGGCCGTAGACGGCGAGATCGGGGATCGTGTGCAGGGCGAGACCCGTCGTATACGCGAAGGCGCACTCCTGCGGCAGGCATGCGGCGTCGCCGCATGCGCACTCGTCGCTCACCGCGGTGACCGCCCAGCCGAATCGGCGAATGGTCGCCAACGTCTCACGGATGATCGGATCGGGATGCCAGCGTGGGATGCCACGGATTGCAGCGGCGTGATCGGCCATGGGCGCTCCTTTGTTCGAGGTGCGTCCATGGCATCACGGGGGTACGACAGTTCGAGCGGTCGAGCCGCAGTTGTCCACAGGGCCCGGTCATAACCGGGGATTTCCTGGTCAGGGACGCGACAGCGCGATGACCTCGTCCTCGGTGGGCGGGCTCTGCGGGTGATAGCTCAGGCACAACGGGGTGTCCACCTTGATGAACCTGCCCCCGTCGACGGCGGTGTAGAACGTGCCGGTCGACAACCGGCCCACATCCGGAATCGGACTGCCCTTGCTGGCCGCGAGTTCCTTGGCGGCTTCGATCTGGTTGGGGTGGTTCAGCTTCCCGAAGAACTGCGTCGAGGCATTGCCACTGACCCGACCGTGGATACCTTTGGGCGCCTGGGTGGCGAAGATCAGTCCGAGACCGTACTTCCGGGCCTGCGAGGCCAGCGCCAGGGTGCTCTGCATGGCACTGGTGGTGCCCTGCGAGGGTGCGTAGTTCTGGGCCTCGTCCATGACCAGAATCCCGCCGAGCGGCCGGTCGGCGGCCGGATTCTTCTTGATCCAGGCGAACAGCGACATCTGTAGCTGTCCCACGAAGTTGGCGACGCGCTCTTCACCGCCGAGGCCGGCGAGGTTGATGACCGAGACCCGGGCCCGACGGCCGGGCGAGGGCGTCAGCAGGAACCCGGGGTCGGCCGGCGCCGCGTCGCCGTCGAGGAGTGGGTCGTTGGCCATCGACGCCTTGAGGTTCTCGCTGAGATCGATCGCCAGTCGTGGTGCGTCGGCGAGGGTGCTGACCCCGTCCGGGAGTTCGGAGAGCATGGTGACCAGCGATTGCAGACTTCCGCCGCCCGAATGTCCGAAGTGCACCATGGCCTGGCGCAGTACGGCCTCGTAGCGCCCGGCCTTGGCGCCGCGTTCGCTCGGACGCGCGCGGGGCAGAAGTGCGCCGACGGCGGAGTCCACGGCCGCGGTGAACTCGTCGGATTCCTGCTCGAGGGCGGCGAAGTCGGGCAGCGGACGAAAACTCAACGGGCGTCCGGCCTTCCGGCCTGGGGTGAACACGACGACCTCGGTGTCGGCGAAATAGCGGTCGGCCAGTTCGCCCTCGGCGTCGCTCCAGGTGCGGGTCGCCGGCGGCCACGGGGTGCCCAACCGGGACAGATCGTTGTTGATGTCGAGAACGATAGCGGAAACCCCTTGTAGCGCAGCTTCTTCCACGATTCGACGGATGAGGACGGTCTTGCCCGATCCGGTCCCGGCAAAGATCGCGATGTGCTTGCGCAGTGCCACCAACGGCACAGACACCGGCTCGCCTCCGTTGGTGCGGTGACCGAGGGGCAGTTCGTCGGCGGCGCCAGACTGCAGGATGTCGGCGGCGCCAGACTGCAGGATGTCGGCGGCGCCAGACTGCAGGGTGCCGACGGCCCCAGACCGATGATGGGCGGCATGCGGCGCTCGGGCGGCATGCGGCGGTTGGGCAGTCGCGGTGACCGGTGCGCTCGCGGCGCTCGCCGGCGACGTCGCCGATCGTGCCGTCCCGGTGCCGAGAATCTCGGTGAACAACTCGATCTCGGCCGCCGGATTGCGGGCGACGATCCAGTCATGTAGGTGTGGTGAATGCTCGTCACCCAACTGGGTGAGGGCCATCAATCGCCGGATGTCCGGCTCCGACCACGCAACGACTTTGCCGCCGCGCGAATGTAATTCGTCTACCATCTGCGCGGTCTTCGGTCCGTTGGGCCACGGCTCGCGCCGCAGTATCACCAGGGTTCTCTCGACCGTCCCCAGACTCAGGCCGGCTGCGGTGGTCGCATTCGCCAGGCGGGTCTGAACGGCTCGCGGATTGGTCGCCGAGATGGCGCGGAAGCTCCACGATTCGTCGAGCTCCCGGTGCGAATCGATGATGTGCCGGATCCGGCCATGAAGGACCGGCTTCGCGCCGGGCTTCGGATCCTGCCGCCATTCGCCGGGATCGGCCGGTACGGCTTCGATCCAGGCGCCGAGTCCGGCCCGCAGCAACCCCGGCACGATGCGATCTTCGCCGTCGGACACGAGCGCGGGGAGTGGATCGGCGCGCGCGATCAGGTCCTCATATCGCCGATCGAGTTCGGCGAGTTCGGGTTTCGGTCCGGTGGCGGTCTGCCCGGGTGTCGCGGCGGCGGTGGTCGCCGGCGCACTTTCCCCATCGACGGTGTCGGTGTGCGTGGCCGCCGGTTCACCGATCGGGGTGGCGTCGGTGTCGGCGAGATCGACGAGTTCGTGGAAGTCGCCGGATCGCAGCATCGCGGCGATCTGCCGGTCCACCGCGATCATGAGCTCGCGCGGGGTGTACTGCGTGGCGCTCGTCAGGGCGGTGAGCGCCACCGGCCACGTCGGATACGGGGGTGTAAAGTCGGCGCGCGCAAAGCCGGGGGCGAATCGCTTGGCGAGCAACTCCCGCCCGAAGTCGGCCGACGCGGGACGCTGCAGCATCGGTGGCTTGCGGAAGCGTTCGGATGCCGACCGCATGGCGCGGCCCTCGAGGTAGTCCCATGCGGCGGTGATGCAGGAGACCACGGTTGACGTGCGACTCATGTTCTCGCGCAGCGCCATCAAGCCGTGGGCCACCTGCTCGACGATCGACTCCTCGCCCGTGAGGGCCGATTTGCCCGCCTCGATCAACGTGTCGATCTGATCGATCGCCAGCACGGCCGCGTTGTCGAAGGCAACGATACGAGAGATGTTCTGGACGATTTCCTGGTAGCCGAGTTTGGCATTCCGGATGCCCCACTCCGCCAACTCGTCGGCGTCGTCGACATCGAGGTGCAGGAAGGCCTCGCCGAGATCCTTGGCATCGTCGTCTTGTGAGGCGGTCAGGACGAGGGCGCGCAGAATGTGTTGCGACCGACGCCGGTGGGCGTGGTGTCGATACACCCCGGCGACGAATTCTTCGAGCGCGGTGCCGGTCAGTGGCGCCGCACCGATGACGGCGAGCCGAGTCGTCTCCGGCACGCCGGACTCGCGCGCCAGATGGTCGAGAAGTTGCGCCAATTGCGTGGGGTGCTCGGCACCCGGGCGGTTGAGGCTTTCCAGGATGGCCACGGTCGTGGACTTCCAGAAGTCGCTGCCGTCAAGCAGTTTCAGCAGAAAGAAGTAGCCGCCGGTGCTCTGGACGCGCTGGCGCACCTGGCCCAGGAGGTGGGTCTTGCCCGAGCCGGCCACGCCGCGGATCACCACTCCGATGGGGCTTGCCGACTCCGAGCGCTGGGCGTCGTCGAAGCTTCGCATGGTCTCCACCACGATCTGGCTGTGCAGTCCGTCGACGTGGTAGGGGTTCGCGGCGCCCCAGACGTCGTCGGGGGTATCGGCCCAGTCGAGCCGAATCGATTCCAACGCTTGGCGCGTCTGGCGTTCCATCAGGCCTCCTCGATGGCGAACAGGTGGCATGGCTGGGTGCCGACCATCACTGCGGCCGCGTGATCGCCTGCGGTCAGTCGTGCGCGGTCGTCCTGCGGTATCAGGCTGACGCCGCGCTGTTGTTCCAGCTCGACGATCGCGGCGTCGAAGGCAGCACGAGAATGGCCGGTGATCGCGGTCCGCAGGCGCGCGACGTCGACGAGCGCACCACGGACCGGGGCAAGGCGGTAGTAGGTCTCGACGATGATGCCCCGGAGGTCGGTGGCCGGGCGATCATCGGTGGCCGGCGCCGGGGTTGCGTGGGTGGACGTGTCCTCGGGCCGCGGCCGGCCGAAGACTTCATGCAGGCGTAGATCCTCGGCGTCGAGGTAACGGCCGAGGCCGGCCAGCACGGCATACATCGCACGGATCGGTGGCTGTGAGCGCGCGGGCGGACCATCCGGCAATTCTGTTGCACACCAAGCCCATCCGCGATCGGTCAGCGAATGGAACAGTGCTCCCCGAGCGCCCTTGACGGATTCGATGAGGCCGTGTCGCGCCAGCAACTCGCGCCCGGGTTTGTCGAGGTTGGGGCCCAATGCCCGCAATTGCGGGGTCGAGAGCGCGCGGGACTCGGCCATCAGGACGAAGAGCACCGCGCTCTGGCTCGGTGTCAGCTTCGGGTGGTCCACGTCGGAGCCTCCTCGGATCGGATCGGTGTGGGTGCGCAGGCCCGGCGCTGCCGTGCGTCCAGGATTTCACGGAGTTCGTCGGCGACGAGATCGGCGTCGGCGAGTACCTGCTCGTTGGTGTAGCGCAGCACGAGGTAGCCGTGTTGTTGCAGCAGGTTGTCGCGGCTGCGGTCGTTTGCGTATTTGTCGGCGCGGCGGTGGTCCGGCCCGTCGATCTCGACGATGACCTGCTCGGTGGCCCACAGGAGGTCGACGACGACAACGGGCGCGAGGGGATGCAGGCCGCCGGGCCGACGATTCCACTGCCGGTCGGCCGCCCAGCCCCGGCGCGAGAGCACTGTTTCGAGTGTTTGCTCGGCCCGGCTGTTCGGGGAGGGGGCGCCGATCGGCCGGGATACCGCGAGTATCGGTGTATCCGCGCCGGGCACGGGGGAGCCCCGATGGTCCTCGGTGTCGTCGGGCCCCGATCCGGCGAGCCCCGATCCGGCGGGCCCCGATCCGGCGAGCCCCGATCCGGCGAGCCCCGATCCGGCGAGCCCCAGCCGGACCCGGGGGACGCGAATGATCTGCTCCAGCGCGTCGGCGCTCAACCAGACCGTGCATCGGGCATGCACCGCCAGCCATTCGTAGGCCGCGGCGGCAGTGCGCTGTCCGGCGGGGGAGAGGCCGGCACTCGCGCGTACCGCCAGGATGATCTGCGGTCTCCGGTAGGCGTGCCGGAGTAGGCCGGCCAGGCCGGCGGCGCGCGACTCGGGTGTCTGCCGTCGGCGCGGCACCGTGCGGGCCGCGGCCGAACGGGCAAGATCGATCACCACCGCCGGGCCGGCCAGTCCGGCGTCACGGCACAACGCCCGAGCCGCCGACTCCGCGTCGGCGACGTCGACCAGCTGACCCGGCCGGCCACCGGGCAGCCAGGCCGGAAAGAGGTCGACGAGAATCTGCTCCAGCGCGTCGAGGACCTCGGTGCTCACGTGTGCGGCCGTGCGGTCGTCGGGCCCGCGGTGATCGAGAAACACCGGCAGGTCGTCGGAGATCGTGTCGAGCAGTTCGTCGAGGGTGGCGCCGGTGACGTCATCTGTACGCAGGACATGGCCGGGCCGGACCGCGGCTTCGACCACAGTCGACACACCGATGTTCATCGATCACGAATATAGCCGCGCGCTGCGACGGTCACCGGGTTGTGTCGTGCGGTCCGTCCGCACCGGCCTCACGTGGAGGGTGCGCGTTCACCGGACTCGGTGCGGCTGCGCGCAACCGTGCGGCGAATACCGAACACCGTGAACAGTGCCGCCGCCGCGGCGAAGCCGATGAGCAGACCGAGACCGACGGTGTAGCTGTGCGTTGCTGCGTCGTAGGTGGCGCCCATGACCAACGGCGGGAAGAAGCCGCCGAGACCGCCGGCCGCCCCGACGATGCCGGTCACCGAGCCGACCCGTTCGGACGGCGCGGCCTGCGCGACCCACGTGAACACCGATCCCGAACCGAGTCCCATGCACACGGCCATGAGGACGAAGTCGAGACCCGCGGGCACTTCCAGCGGTGGTTTCGTGATCATCCACACCGCCAGCACCGCCGCACCCGCACATGAGATGAACGTGATCGTCCGCGGACCGAACTTGTCGGCCAGTACGCCACCGAGCGGCCGGGCGATGACGGCGGCGATCGCGAAGCCCGCGGTGCGGGTGCCTGCCGCCTTGATGTCGAGCGAGTACACGTCGTTGAGATAGGTGGGCAGATAGGTGCTGAAGGCGACGAATCCACCGAAGGCGGCAGCGTAGAGGAATCCCATCTGCCACGTGACCGGCAGGCGTACCGCGGCAACGAGTTTGGGGATCACGGGGTCGTGGTTCGGCGACCATCGCGGGGCATCGCGCATCCACGTCCAGCAGATGGCGGCGACGACGACCAGCGCCACCGCGATGATCAGGTGGGTGACGAAGTAACCGAACCAGGTGACAAAGCGAGGCGTGAAGTACGCCGACAGCGCCGTCCCGCCCATTCCGGCGCCGAAGACGCCGGTGGCGAAACCGCGCCGCGACGGGTCGTACCACGCGTTGACGAACGGGATGCCGACGGCGAAGGTGGTGCCGCCGATGCCGAGGAAGAAGCCGGCCACGATCAGCAGCCAATAGCTGTCGAAGTGTCCGCCGACGGCGACGAGCACCACGAAGGGCACGGTTGCGACCATCAGGACCGGGAACATGATCCGGCCACCGAAACGATCGGTCAGCGCGCCGGTGAGGATGCGGCCGAGCGATCCCACGAGGATGGGGATGGCGACGAGCACCGACTTCTGCGCGGCGGAGAGACTCAGATCCTTTGCGTACGTGACGCCCAGCGGGCCGATCAGATTCCATGCCCAGAAGCTGATGGTGAACGCCGCGGTCGCCAGGATCAGGTTGACCGACTGGGCTCGTCGGGTGGCGGCATCGGCGGTCTCGGTGGTGGTCATCGGTGTCGTTCCTTTACTCCCACGGGTGTCCAACCCGGTCGGCTCGCCCGATTTCCCGGTGCGCGCAGGTCATCTCGGCTCCGGTAGACGATGTAGGGACGGAAGAAGTAATGCAGTGGTGCGGTGAAGATGTGCACCAATCGCGTGAACGGGACAAGGCAGAACAGCAGCATGCCGATGAGCACATGCACGTGAAACCCCAACGGCGCAGCGGCCATCGCGTTGATGTCGGGATTGAAATAGAAGGTCGACCGGAACCAGGGCGAGACCGTCTCGCGGTAGTTGACGCCGGGGTCGTGCGGTGCCAGCGCGCCGACGAGTGTGACGTAGGTGCCCGCCACCAACGCCGCAACGAGCACCAGATACATCAGTTTGTCGTTGCGGGTGGTCGCCATGAACACCGGTCCGGTGGTGCGTCGGCGGTAGATGAGCATGGCGACGCCGACGAGGGCCGCCGCTGCGGCCACGAGACCGAGACCGCCTGCGCCCCAGTGATAGAGCGACTCCGACACCCCGATCGCCTCGGTCCACGACTCGGGGATCACCAACCCGATGATGTGCCCGACGATGATGCCCAGGACGGCGTAATGGAACAGCGGCGACGCGATGCGCAGCAATCGTGATTCGTAGAGTTCCGACGAGCGGGTCGTCCACCCGAATTTGTCGTAGCGGTACCGCCAGATCGTTCCGCCGATCACCAGTGCCAGCGTGAGGTAGGGCACCACACCCCAGAGGACGATGTTCATGGCAGCACCGAAGTCCGCGGAGGCCGAACGCGCTGGGTCGGCGACAGCGGGAGCAGTCGCGGATCGTAGGGCTCCAAACCGACCGACTCCACCGGAATGTCGGCCGGCCGCGCCGACGCGCGCGCGACGGGTACCGTCGCGCAGATCGCGGCGAGGATCGGTTCATACCGGCTGCCCCGCTCGGCGAGCGCGGTGCGAATCGCTTCCAGGGCCGGCCGGTGCTCGGCGAGGAGTTCGCGTCCCCGCTCCGGATCGGCACGCGCACAGTACTCGAGCACGATCGGCAGGTGGTCGGGCAGTTCACCGTTCAGGTCGACCAGGAACCCGCTGTCGCGGTAGAGCTGCTTGATCGTCGTGAGCGCGGTGCCGCGCCGCCGCGTGTCACCGTCGGACCAATACGTCAGGTACAGCGTCTGTTTGCGCGACAGATCGAAGGTGTCGATGTAGTCGTGGCGTAACTCATCGGGGTCCGCGGCGGCCAGATCGGCGATCACCGTGCGCACCGCGCGCACCGATTCGTGCTCGTCCTGTTCACCCAATGCCGCGGTCAACAACGGCAGGCGTTCGAGGAGACCGTCGTCGGGGTAGCCCAGACACCACGACGCGACCTGGTGGACGACCCGATGGTCGCGTTGCGTACGACGTCGCAGCAGCGGCTTCATGCGCGGTCCCCCCGATCCGGGAACAACCCGGGCGGCGCGCCGTTGCCGTCCCAGTTCAACAGATTGGTGCGGCCGGAGAGCACTCCGGAACCGGCCGGCTCGTCGGTCGTCTGGCGTTGTCGCAGGGCATGGAAGGTCTCCACCGACACCGGTGCCGGCCGGCCGCTGGCCTCGCCGAACGCCGACGAATCGAACATGCCCGGACCGTCGTCGTAGTCGAGGGGGCAGGCCAATTCGTCGAGCTTTTCGGCCTGTTCGAGGTGGGCGGTCGGAATCACGTATCGCTCATCGTATTTCGCGATTGCGAGCAGCCGGTACATCTCATAGATCTGCTCCTCGGTCATCCCGACCGCCCCCGGAATGCCGGCAACGGGTTCGCGGCCCAGGTTCACATCACGCATGTAGGCGCGCATCGCGGCGAGCCGGTGCAGCACCTTGTCGATGACGGCGGTGTCGCCTGCGGTGAACAGTTCGGCGAGGTAGTCGACCGGAATACGCAGCGCGTCGATCGCGCCGAACAGGGTGCCGGGGTCTTCGGCATCATGGCCCTGCTCGGACAGCAGGTCGACGATCGGCGACAACGGCGGGACGTACCAGACCATCGGCATCGTGCGATATTCCGGATGCAGCGGCAGCGCCACCCGGTACTTCTTGGCGAGCGCGTACACCGGCGAACGGCGGGCCGCGTCGAGCCAGTCGTCGGGGATGTTCTGTTCGCGCGCGGCGGCGATCACCTTGGGATCGTTCGGGTCGAGCATCAGATCCAGTTGCGCCTCATAGAGATCTTTCGGATCCGGGGTGGACGCCGCGTCGGTGACGGCGTCGGCGTCGTAGAGGAACAGGCCGAGGTAACGCAGGCGGCCGACGCAGGTTTCCGAGCACACCGTCGGCTGTCCGACCTCGATCCGCGGGTAGCACAGCGTGCACTTCTCGGCCTTGCCGGACTTGTGGTTGAAATAGATCTTCTTGTACGGGCATCCGGTGATGCACTGCCGCCAGCCGCGGCACCGGTCCTGATCGACCAGGACGATCCCGTCCTCGGAGCGCTTGTAGATCGCCCCCGACGGGCAGGAAGCCATGCACGACGGATTGAGGCAGTGCTCGCAGATCCGCGGCAGATAGAACATGAACGTCTGCTCGAAGCTGAACTTGATCGCGTCCTCGGACTCCCGCCGGAGTTTGGCCACGACCGGGTCGAGTGCGCCCATTTCCGGTGCGCCACCGAGGTTGTCGTCCCAGTTCGCCGACCAGGTGATGTTGGTGTCTTCGCCGGTCAGCAGGGATTTGGGGCGGGCGACGGGAAAGTCGTCGCCCAGGGGCGCATCGACCAGGGTCTGATAGTCGTAGGTCCATGGCTCGTAGTAGTCGGCGATGGTGGGCTGGACGGGACTGGCGAAGATCGACAGCAGCTTCTGCAGGCGCCCGCCGGTACGCAGCCGCAACTTCCCGCGGCGATTGAGGTGCCAGCCGCCACGCCAGCGGTCCTGATCTTCGTACTGGCGCGGATAGCCTTGGCCCGGGCGGGTTTCGACGTTGTTGAACCACACGTACTCGGTGCCCGACCGGTTGGTCCAGGCCTGTTTGCAGGTGACCGAACACGTGTGGCAGCCAATGCATTTGTCGAGATTCATCACCATGCCGACCTGTGCCATGACCCGCATCAGAACGTCACCTCCTGGCTGCGCTTGCGAATGGTGCTCACGATGTCGCGCTGATTGCCCGCCGGTCCGAGATAGTTGAACGCATACGACAATTGGGCATAGCCGCCGATCAGATGCGACGGCTTGATCAGCAGTCGGGTGACCGAGTTGTGGATACCGCCGCGCCGGCCGGTGGCCTCGGACTTGGGTACGTCGATGGTGCGTTCCTGCACGTGGTGCACGTAGCACACCCCCGGCGGCATGCGATGGCTCACGATGGCCCGGCACACGAGAACACCGTTGGCGTTGGTGCATTCGATCCAGTCGTTGTCGTGCACATCGATCTGGTCGGCGTCATCGGGGCTCAGCCAGGCGGTCGGACCGCCGCGCGAGAGCGAGAGCATGAACAGATTGTCCTGATACTCCGAATGGATCGACCACTTCGAATGTGGGGTCAGATAACGGACGGTGATCTGCTTGGCGCCGTCCGGGCCGAGCTTGGGTTCACCGAAGAGCCGGTGCATGTCCAGCGGCGGACGATAGATGGGCAACGCCTCGCCGATGTCGATCATCCAGTCGTGATCGAGATAGAAGTGCATGCGGCCGGTGAGGGTGTGAAAGGGCTTGAGCCGCTCGATGTTCACCGTGAACGGAGCGTAGCGGCGGCCGCCGGTCTCCGATCCCGACCACTCCGGTGAGGTGATCACCGGCACCGGTCCCTGCTGGGTGTCGGTGAATCGGATGCGTTTCTCCGCCGAGCCGCTCGCAAGATCCTCGAGGCCGACTCCGACGCGCTGCTGCAGTTTCTGGAAACCGTTGACGGCGAGTTCGCCGTTGGTGGTGCCCGACAACGTCAGGATCGCCTCGGCGAGTTTGGAATCGGTGTCGATGGCCGGTCGCCCGGCGCCGACCCCGTGCGACATCACCCCGTTGGACTCGGCCAGCTTCGCCGTCTGTTCCTCGAGGTCGTACGTGACGTTCTTGACGGTGAAACCGAGGGAGTCGGCCAGTGGCCCGACGGTGGCGAGCTTGTCGGCGATGGCGGTGTAATCACGTTCCACGACCGTGAAGGTCGGCATGTTGGCGCCGGGCACGCCCCGCGCCGGTGCGGTGCGCGGCGAACCATCCCCGGACCCCGGCCACCAGTCGGTCGCACGGCCGTGCGGCGTGGCGGTCTCACCAGGGGTGTCGTGCTGCATCGGTGCGCTGACCAGGTCACGGCGCACCCCGAGATGGTCGCGGGACAACTCCGAAAGACGTTGCGCCAGCCGGTGGAACAAGTCGAAGTCGGTCTTGGCCTCCCACGGCGGGTCGATCGCGGGGGAGAAGGCGTGCACGAAGGGATGCATGTCGGTCGACGACAGATCGTGCTTCTCGTACCAGGTGGCCGCAGGCAGCACGATGTCGGAGAGCAGCGTCGTCGAGGTCATCCGGAAATCGGCCGACAACAACAGGTCGAGCTTGCCCTCCGGCGCCTGCTCGTGCCAGACGACGTCGCGCGGCCGTGGCGCATCGGGATTCTCGCTGCCGAGCACGTTGTGGTGGGTGCCGAGCAGGTGGCGCAAGAAGTACTCGTTGCCCTTGGCCGAGGAGCCCATCAGATTCGACCGCCACAGCACCAACGTGCGCGGCCAGTTCTCCGGGGCGTCGACGTCGGAGATCGCCGGCGTCAACCGGCCGTCGACGAGGCGCTGGGCCACCTCGCCGGCGACGGTGGCCTCCGTGTTGTCGGCGACCGCGGCGCTGACCTCGTCGGCGACGTCGAGCGGATTGACCGAGAACTGCGGATAGAACGGCATCCAGCCCAGCCGCGCCGACTGGGCGATGGCGTCGGCGGTGTGCGCATGGTCCATCGTGCCGCGGGACAACGGGGAGGCCAGCGACGCCGCCGAATACCCGTCGTTGCGCCACTGATCGGTGTGCATGTACCAGTACGACGTACCCGCCATGGTGCGTGGCGGCCGCGACCAGTCCAGCGCGTTGGCCAGCGAGATCCAGCCGGTGATCGGCCGGCACTTCTCCTGCCCGACGTAATGCGCCCAGCCGCCGCCGTTGCGGCCCATGCACCCGGTGAGGATCAGCAGCGACAGGATCGCCCGGTAGGTGGCGTCACCGTGGAACCACTGGCAGATGCCCGCGCCCATGATGATCATCGACCGGCCGCCGGATTCTTCTGCGTTGCGGGCGAATTCGCGGGCGACCCGGATGGCGGCCACGGCCGGCACGCCGGTGATCTCGGCCTGCCAGGCCGGGGTGTAGGGCGTTTCGACGTCGTCGTAACCCGTCGGCCAGTCGCCGGGGAGCCCGTCCCGGGCGACTCCGTACTGCGCGAGCATCAGATCGAAGACCGTGGTGACGAGATGCCCGTTCACCCGCCGCGCCGGGACACCGCGCCGCAGGACCGACCCACTGCCGTCGGGTGCGTCGAAGGCGGGCAGCGAGATCTCGACCGGTTCGGCATCCGCGCCGAGCAGCGTGAGCATCGGGCGGACGCCGTCGAGATCCAGATTCCACTTGCCCACACCGGAATCGGCGTAGCGGAAACCCAGCGAGCCGTTGGGCACCACGGGGCGGCCCGTGGCCTCGTCGAGCACCACCGTCTTCCAGGCGTCCTCGTCGGCGGTGGCGTCTGTACCCGATCCCGCTGTACCTGATCCCGCTGTACCCAATTCCTCTGTACCCAATTCCTCTGCGGTGACGAACTTTCCGGGCACCAACGTCGACTCGTGCTCGTCGAGGTGGATGAGGAAGGGCAGGTCACTGTAGGTGCGCACGTACTCGTCGAAGAAGTCGGTGCGCCTGCGCACGAAGAACTCGGTGAGGATCACGTGGCCCATCGCCATCGCGAGAGCCGCGTCGGTGCCGGCCTGGGCGGGCAGCCACTCGTCGGCGAACTTGGTGTTGTCGGCGTAGTCGGGACTCACCGCGACCACCTTGGTTCCGCGATAGCGGACCTCGGTCATCCAGTGGGCGTCGGGGGTGCGGGTGACCGGAACATTGGAGCCCCACATCACCAGGTAGCTCGCATCCCACCAGTCACCCGATTCGGGGACGTCGGTCTGATCGCCGAACACCTGCGGGCTGGCGACCGGAAGATCGGCGTACCAGTCGTAGAAGGAGGTCATCACCCCGCCGATGAGCTGGATGAAGCGGTTGCCCGCAGCATGCGAGACCATCGACATCGCCGGGATGGGCGAGAAGCCGGCGCACCGGTCCGGGCCGTGGGTCTTGATGGTGTGAACGTGTGCGGCCGCAGCCATTTCGACGGCCTCGTCCCAGGAAACGCGGATGAGGCCGCCCTTGCCGCGGGCCTGCTGATACGCCCGGCGTCGCACCGGATCGCCGACGATGTCACCCCACGCGAGGACGGGGTCGCCGAGTTTCGCCTTCGCCGCGCGGTACATCTCGACGAGGACTCCGCGCGCATAGGGATGCCGGACCCGCGTCGGGGAGTAGGTGTACCAGGAGAATGCCGCGCCGCGCGGACATCCGCGGGGCTCGTATTCGGGTCGGTCGGCACCCACCGACGGATAGTCGGTCTCCTGGGTTTCCCAGGTGATCACGCCGTCTTTGACATAGACCTTCCACGAACACGATCCCGTGCAGTTGACGCCGTGGGTGGATCGCACGATCTTGTCGTGACTCCAACGGTCACGATAGAACACATCGCCGCGCCGGCCGCCCTCACGGAAAACCGCGCGGGCGTCCTGAGTCTCGTCCCATCGGGTGAAAAATCTGCCGATGTTCAACAGTGCGGTGGCTGCAGAGCCCTGCACATCCGGGGACCGGGCCATGCGGTCACCATACGGCCGGTCGACATCGGACGCAGTCCGAATCGCAGATTCGTGTTCAGCCGTCGGTGAGTTGCCCCGGTACCGGGAATATCAAGTACAGCAAGAAGTTAGGGTGTCATTGGTCGGCAGTGTCATCGTTGCCTCGGGTTCGCGCGATGTACACCGTGAGCAGCACCGCCGAATCCTGTTGGGCCGACAGATTGTGGCGCGCGTCGGGAAGGGTCACCAGGTCTCCGTCGGTACCCTCCCAGCTGTCGGTGCCGACGGCCATGGTGACGTGGCCGCGCAACACCTGCACGGTGCCCTCGTCGGGGCTTTCGTGTTCGGCCAGTTCGCGTCCGGCGACCAGGGCGATCACGGTCTGGCGCAACCGATGTGACGAACTGCCGTGCAGCGTGTGTGACGCGCGGCCACTGCGGCTGCGATGGGCTGTGGCGATGAGCTCGTCGACGAGGGAGGTCAGATTGGTCGTGTCCATGCCTCTACTCTGGCACTTCGTGACCGCTTCGGGGCGTATGAGCCGCGTTCGCGCGGTCCGAGTTGGTTCGCGCGGTCCGTCGACAGCCCGCGCGAGCAAGCTCGGGCCGCGTGAACCGGGCTACGTCTCGTGCCCGCGGAGCGGCACCCCCGGCAGCGCGGTGACGAGCTCATCGACTTCCGTCGGGGCGGTGGGGGCACCGGTGAGAATCCGCGGGATCACCGTCTCGAGCCGCGTGATCCATGCGTCGATCGCGGGCAGGATCGCCCCGGCGTAGGAACGGTCGGCGGCCGAGCAGGCCATCAATTGTGAACCCACTTGCGCCACCGCCAGTTCGAGTCGGACGCGACTGTCGAGGAAGGCGCCATCGGTGATCGCTACCGAATACAGGGGCGCCATCGCGTGCTGCATCCGTCGGTACAGCCGAACCTCGGGGTCGTGGCCGAGCGCCCACCCCGGGGGCGCGGTGGGCGTGTGACCGGGATGTAGCACCGCCGCCGACCGTGATTGGCTGCGGCTCGACCGCACCAGGGCGACCGTGAGCGCGACCGCGCCGCCGATCACCCCGAGGAAAACCATGGCGACCAACGCCATCAGCAGGATACTCATCGTAGGTACTGGTAGAGCGCCCAGATGCCGATGAGCACGAGTACGAGGGCGGCGATCGCCGAGACGATCTTGACCGTGCTGTAGGGGCGGTCGCCGTGGACCTCTCCGGTCACGCCATTGATGTAGACCTGAAACGGCGTGCCCCCATAGACGACGGTCAACAGCCAGATCGGCATCAACAGGTACCGGAACCGCAGCGGGTCGAAGTCCGAGTGCGACGAGTGGATTCGCTGGTGGTCACCGCCGATGTCGCGGCGCACCGACGACTCGATCGCCGGGTCGATCTCCTCGGCGCGCGCCCGCCCGAACGTCTCCTCGGGCCCATGCTCGTAGGTGCGTGCCAGGTGTCCGGCCAGATATTCGCCGGTGAACGGCCGGGCCTGGGTCATCGGCCAGGGTTTCAACGCCTCGACCCGCTGCGGGTCGATACCGTCGTTGGCCAGGGCGGGAACATCGGAGAACGAGTCGGTGAGGTGGCCGCTGACGTGGTGCCACCGCGTGCGGGTCTCGGTGTGCTGGTCATCGCCCGTGCCGACGGTGACCGTGTAGTCGTCGCCGCGCTGACCCACGTAGTCGGTGTGCGCGGTGGCGGTGTAGCTGAAGTAGGAGAAGTAGACGCTCTGCAAGGAACCCAGCCGTCGGTAGCGTTTGAACTCCGACGGCGCGAACCATCGCGAGCGAATCCACTTCTCGATGTGGGTGGTCGCGGCATCGTCGTCGACCCCGAACGGGATGACACCGTCGACGGGCAGTACCTCCGGCGCGGTGTGGATGTCGTCCCGCTGGATGGCGGTGGCGCAGTACGGGCATCGGGTTGCGGTCAGGCTTCCGGTGAAAACGATTGTACCGCCGCAGTTCTGGCAGATCACCTGGCGCTCCTGCGCGGCTGCCGGATCGGCCGCCGACAGCAGCCCGGAGGCGGCGCGGTTGCCGACCCCGGGATCCCGCAGGTCATGTTGTCCGAGCTGCTCGGTGGGATCGAGGGAGATCAGTTGGGTGGAACCGCAACTCGGGCATGTCAACTGCCCCGACGCGGGGTCGAATTCGAGACCGTCACCGCAACTTCCGCACTCGAACGTGCGGGTGTGCTGGGACGCGTCCCCCGAGTCGGCAACCGGCGGGGGCGTCGGAACCGAGCTGGGCGGCGGCGTCACCGGCAGCGGCGGTGGCGCCGCGGGGGATTGCGGCGTCTGTTCGGGAGGGGTCATGACGTGGGCAACGGCGGCGGGGCGGTAAAGAGCTGCGCGAGTGCGGAAACCTGACCCGCGGGCGTCCACTGCGTCATCCCGGCCGACCACACCAGGGTCGCCGCGGTCACCGCGCCCGAAGCCACCGACGCCTGGATCTGGGAGACGGTGTACGGACCGGCGGCCTGCCCGTTCTGTTCGACGTGGAAACTCGCCGCAGGCAACGGGGGCGGCGTGGACGCGGGTGGCGTGGACGGGGGTGTGGCGGCCGGCGTCGCCGATCCCGCGATCGCCCCACCGACCTGCTGTCCGAGCGCCAAACCCATTCCGGCACCGAGGAAGTCGGCGATACCACCGCCACCGGGATTCTGGGCGCCGGCGAGCAGGGCATCTCCGACGCGTCCCTGCTGGAAGCGCGCCATGTCGTCGACCTGATCGAGGAATCCCTGTTCCTCGAGGCCGCGGGCGACGCCGCGGGTGATCGCCGAGGTGATCTCCTCGGGCAGCGACACGTTGAGGATCACGTCGTCGACGGCGAGCCCGTACTCGTCGTCGACCCGCTCGGCCACCAACTTCTGCAACCGTGTGGAGATCTCGCCGAGCTTGCCCTGCAGGTCGAGCACGCCCAGGCCGGTGTCGATGATCAGATCGGCGAAGGCTTGGGCGATCACCCGGCGCAGCAGCTCGGCGATCTCGTCGACGTCGACGTTGCTGTCGGTGCCGATGACCTGCCGCAGGAAGATCGCGGGATCGGCGATGCGGATCACGCACAGTCCGTTCGCCCGGACCTGCACCAGGGTGTACTCCGGATCTCGAATGGTGACCGGTGTTGGTGTGCCCCAACGGAGTTCGGTCACCGGTCGGGTGTTGAGGAAGTAGACCTCGCTGCGGAACGGGCTGTCGAAGCCATGCTTCCATCCCTGCAGGGTGGACAGCACGGGCAGGTTCTCGGTGGTCAGCGCGTAATGCCCGGGACCGAACTCGTCGGCCAGTTGGCCTCGATAGACGAATACCGCACGCTGGCCTTCGCGGACGATGAGCTGCGCACCGTTCTTGATCTCGTTCTGGTAGCGCGGGAATCGCCACGCCAGAGTCGTTCGCGAGTCGTCGAGCCACTCGATGATGTCGACGAGTTCGCCCTTGAGTTTGGCGATGACCCCCACCGCAGCCTCCTCCGTGGTCTGTGTTCGGTCCCATTCAAGTCGACCGGGCGTGGGCACGGCCACCGGGGTCACCCGTTCGGATGAATCAAAACGAGGCCGGCAGGCCGGGGGATCGGTGCCCGCCGGCGCCGAGTGGGCCCGCGGAGCGGTTGGGCTGTGCACAATTCAAAGCACGGATCTCCTGATCGAGAGCACACGTCGACCGGCGGCGGAGAGGACCACTATGGCGGTGGAGGGCGGAATACGGCGCTGGTGGTCGGCGCTCGCGGCGGCCCGGCTGGATCAGTTCACGTATGTGATGGCCACCGGCATCGTTTCCACGGCGCTACGCAACACCGGCGCCGATCTGGCATCGCTGATCCTGTTCTGGCTCGCGGTCGTCGGCTATGTGGGACTGCTGGCCGGGGTGCTCGCCGGACTGGGGCGATCCGGACCGGGGCGAGCCAGGCGGCTTCTCGCGCAGATCCGGGATCGCAGGTTCGCGACACTGGCCTTCACCGCCGCCGCCGGAGTGCTGGCGACTCGGCTCGCCGCGATCGGCCAGAACACGTGGGCGCTGGTGCTGATCATCGTGGCGACGGTCTCCTGGGTGCTTCTCGAATACACGGTGATCTCGGGGATCCTGCTCAGCCTGAGCCGTGGCGGTGAGACCGGACTCGCCCGGGTCGACGGCACCTGGCTTCTGTGGGTGGTCGCCACCCAGTCGATCGGGGTGTCGGCGGCGGCCTACGCGCATGCGGTGGGAAGTCCCGGGATGGCGAATTTCGCGACCGTCTGCTGGGGAATCGGCATCCTGCAGCTGGTGATCGTCGCCGTGCTTGTCGGCGCCCGTCTGCTGTTGGTGCCGATGCGGGCCGACGACGAGGTGGCCCCGTACTGGGTGCTCATGGGGGCCGGCGCCATCTCGGTGCTCGCCGCCGCGGAGATCCTGGGCACCGGTACCGAACAGGCGGTCATGTCCGAAGCCGTGGTCGGTGCGGTGGCGATGGCGATCTGGTCGTTCATCACCTGGCTGGTGCCGATGCTGATCGCGTTGACCCACTGGCAGACCTTCCGGCCCGGCGGCAACCGGCGCTTTCGGGCCGCCCTGTGGGCCATGGTGTTCCCCATCGGCATGTACGGCGAGGCCACCCGCCAGCTCGGCCATGTCCGCGATACCGGCTGGATGGTGACCGTCGGGCTCTGGGAGAGCTGGGTGGCGCTGGCGGTATGGGTGCTGGTGGCGCTGGGGATGCTCGGCGCGTTCGCCCGCTGGGTGTCGGCCGGGCCCGCGGGCGCGGACTGATCCGCGAGCAGCTCGGCGTCCGCTATGCCCGCGGCCCGAACTGGTCGTGTCCGGCCGACGCCGGCTCATCGCCCTTCGGCGACCGCCGCACGTTCGACCGTCAGCAGGCTCTCGGCGTTGTGTTGGGCGTGGTAGGCCGCTCCGCCGCCGCGCAGGCCGAAGAGCCGTTTGCTCCAGATCAGCCAGACGACGGCGGCGACGTTGACGAGCAACAGCAACACCTTGAACACGGTCACCCGCTCGACGAGTTCATAGACCTCGAGGGGGATGAAGATGCTGGTGACGATCACCGCGAAATACTCGCCCCACCGCTTGGCGAACCACAATCCGAACGCCTCGACGAACTGGCTGATCCCGTAGGCCAGCAGCGCGCACCCGACGAGCACGATCGTCGTACTCGACAGTGTCGTCGCCTTCTCGATCCAGCTGACGACCTTGGAATCGTCGATGTTCCAGCCGATCTGGTCGGCGATCGGCCGCAGCAGCGGCAGTTCGGTGTCGAACTTCTCGTGCAGGGTCATCTGACTGTGGCGCAGTTCGATCACGAACGCACCGCCCAGCAGCAGGAACAGTCCGCGGATCAGACGTTCGACGGCCAGCACACGCATGATGATCAGGTCGCGCAGCAGTGCGCCGCGCGGCACCTCGGGTGCGTGATCGGCCGGGCCGCCCCGGCGGGGATCGCCGACGACGAAGTCGCCACAGCGCAGACACCGCCAGGCCGCTCCGGCGGCGCTGCGCACGTGCAGGCGGTCGGCGAGTTCGGACTCGTCGGGTCGGTACGTCTCGTGGCCGCGGAGTCCGCACGACATCACTTCCCAGTTCACCCGGGCAGACTAACGGCCGTACCCCGTATGGTGGCGGATCGTCCGCCGAGTGGGGGACGGGTGACGGCGGTCCGCGGAAGTCGAGATCACCCGGGCGGACACCCGATCGTCACGTAAGAAGGTGACCATCCGGCGACGATTTGGGTCTGGCCAGCGAATTCTCTACACTAGACCGGTTGCCTGTGCACCTCAGGTGCCTGGGACATGCGATGCACGTGCGTGCAGGACACAACTGAATAGTCTCCGGTGCTGGTGAAAAGCCAGGGGCATCGGCGACGAGAACAGATAACAACTATCCACTTCGTGGAAGGCCCACCGCAGGTCAGAGGAGAAATCCTCGGATCGGTGCTGCATGGGAACCGCTACGAGAAAGGTTGACGGTCAACCATGACCATGACTGACCCGATCGCAGACTTCTTGACACGTCTGCGTAACGCCAATTCGGCGTTCCATGACGAGGTGACGCTTCCCTCGTCGAAGATCAAGGTGAACATCGCCGAGATCCTCAAGCGCGAGGGCTACATCACCGACTACCGCACCGAAGACGCGGAGGTCGGGAAGAACCTCGTCGTCGCCCTCAAGTACGGCCCCTCGCGGGAGCGCAGCATCGCTGGTCTGCGGCGCGTGTCCAAGCCGGGTCTGCGGGTGTATGCCAAGTCCACCAACTTGCCCAAGGTTCTGGGCGGCCTCGGCGTGGCCATCATCTCCACGTCGTCGGGCCTGCTCACCGAACGCCAGGCAGCCAACCAGGGCGTGGGCGGCGAAGTCCTCGCCTACGTCTGGTAAGGGGAGGTATCAACTATGTCGCGTATCGGTAAGAACCCGATCGAGATCCCTGCGGGTGTCACCGTCGCCATCGACGGCCAGACTGTCACCGTGAAGGGCCCCAAGGGCGAACTCTCCCACACCGTCACCGCGCCGATCGTCGTCGCTCAGGAGGACGCCACCATCGTGGTGACCCGTCCCAACGACGAGCGCCGCAACCGTGCGCTGCACGGCCTGAACCGATCGCTGGTGGCCAACCTGGTCACCGGTGTCACGCAGGGCTACACCACCAAGATGGAGATCTTCGGGGTCGGCTACCGCGTGCAGGCCAAGGGCAGCGACCTCGAGTTCGCGCTCGGTTACAGCCACCCCGTGCCGATCGAGGCTCCCGATGGCATCACCTTTGCCATCGAGTCGCCCACCAAGTTCTCGGTCTCGGGTATCGACAAGCAGCAAGTCGGCCAGATCTCGGCGAACATCCGCCGCCTGCGTCGCCCGGACCCGTACAAGGGCAAGGGCATTCGCTACGAAGGTGAGCAGATCCGTCGCAAGGTCGGAAAGACGGGTAAGTAAGCCATGAGTAATACAGCAACGCAGCAGAAGACCGTCCGCAAGCCCATCGGCAAGGATGTCTCGACCCGTCGTCGTACCGCGACCGCGCGTCGTCACTTCCGCCTTCGCAAGAACGTGTCGGGTACCCCGGAGCGTCCGCGTCTGGCCGTCAAGCGCAGCAGCCGGCACATCCACGTGCAGTTGATCGACGACCTGGCAGGCAAGACGCTGGCCGCGGCGTCGACCATCGAGGCCGATGTGCGTGCCGACGGCGGCGACAAGTCCGCGCAGGCCCGCAAGGTCGGCGAGCTGATCGCCGCCCGCGCCAAGGCCGCCGGAGTCGAGACCGTCGTGTTCGATCGTGGTGGCAAGGACTACCACGGCCGGATCGCCGCGCTCGCCGACGCCGCCCGCGAGGGGGGCCTGAGCTTCTGATGATCAACCACAGCTACACCACCAAGACCGGAGGGAACCTCTGATGCCCGGACGTCAGCGTGACGGCGGAAACGGACCCGCCGGAAACACCAACAGCAACGCCACCGCCGGTGGCGATCAGCGCAACGACCGTCGTGGCGGCGGCCGTGATCGCCGTGGCGGCGATCGCGGAGGCCGCGACAACGACCGCAACCAGCTCGAGCGCGTTGTCGCGATCAACCGTGTCTCGAAGGTCGTCAAGGGCGGCCGCCGCTTCTCCTTCACCGCCCTCGTGGTGGTCGGCGACGGCCAGGGCCTGGTCGGCGTCGGCTACGGCAAGGCCAAGGAAGTCCCGGCGGCGATCCAGAAGGGTGTCGAAGAAGCTCGCAAGAACTTCTTCCGCGTCCCGCTGATCGGGAGCACGGTGACCCACCCGGTTCAGGGTGAGGCCGCTGCCGGCGTCGTGATGCTCCGCCCGGCCAGCCCCGGTACCGGTGTGATCGCCGGTGGCGCGGTGCGTGCCGTGCTCGAGTGCGCGGGCGTCCACGACGTGCTCGCCAAGAGCCTCGGCTCGGACAACGCCATCAACGTGGTCCACGCGACCGTCGCGGCTCTGAAGATGCTGCAGCGTCCCGAAGAGGTCGCGGCCCGCCGCGGTCTGCCGATCGAAGACGTGGCGCCGGCCGGCATGCTCCGTGCCCGCGCCGGCCAAGGAGTGTGACGAAGATGGCACAGCTGAAGATCACCCAGGTCAAGGGCACCATCGGTACCAAGAAGAATCAGCGTGACAGTCTGCGGACGCTCGGCCTCAAGGGCATCCGCAAGACGGTCACCCGCGAGGACACCCCGATCAACCGCGGTCTGATCAACGTGGTCCGGCACCTCGTGACAGTCGAAGAGGTTTAAGCAATGACCATCAAGCTCCATCACCTTCGCCCCGCACCGGGTTCGAAGACCGACAAGACCCGCGTGGGTCGCGGCGAGGGCTCCAAGGGCAAGACCGCCGGCCGTGGCACCAAGGGCACCAAGGCACGTAAGAACGTGCCCGCCGCCTTCGAAGGCGGCCAGATGCCGATCCACATGCGGCTGCCGAAGCTCAAGGGCTTCACCAACCGCAACCGGATCGAGTATCAGGTCGTCAACGTCGGCGACATCGCGCGGCTGTTCCCGCAGGGCGGCACGATCGGCGTCGACGAACTCGTCGCCGCCGGTGCCGTGCGCAAGAACAACCTCGTGAAGGTCCTCGGCGATGGCGAACTCGGCGTGACGGTCAACGTCACCGCCGACAAGTTCACCGCCTCGGCAAAAGAGAAGATCGCCGCTGCCGGAGGCAGCACGACCGAACTCTGAGCGCCGGTCAGCCGGGTCCGCAGCGGGCGCGACGTCTCGTCGCAACCGTTGCGGACCTCGGCGTCGGGCGCCCGCCCGGGCCGACCGTCTAGTGTGGTCGGCGTGCGGTGGCCGGGTCGTCGGACGGGCCACGCATGAGCTGCTGTTAGAGTTTCAACGTTGTTGCCCCGCAACCACAGATCAATGTCGATTGCCGAGCACGTGTGCCGGGGGATTCCCGGTCAGAGATGAAGCGTGGTCGTTCTAGGAGGAATTAGTGCTCTCCCCCCTCATCGCGGCCTTCAGGACGCCCGATCTGAGGAAGAAGATCCTCTTCGTCGTCGGCATCGTCGTCCTTTATCGCCTGGGGGCGACTGTTCCCTCGCCGGGCGTGAACTACGTCGAGGTGCACAAGTGCATCGACACCATCAACAGTGGTGGCGGCAACCAGGTCTACTCGCTGATCAACCTGTTCTCCGGCGGCGCATTGCTGCAGCTGTCGGTGTTCGCGATCGGCATCATGCCCTACATCACGGCCAGCATCATCGTGCAGCTGTTGACGGTGGTCATCCCGCGGTTCGAGCAACTCCGCAAGGAGGGTCAGTCCGGCCAGGCCAAGATGACGCAGTACACCCGCTACCTCACGGTGGCGCTGGCGTTGCTGCAGTCCACGGGCATCGTCGCCCTCGCGGTCCGCGGCAATCTGCTGCCGTCGAGCTGTGGCGACAACATCCTCAACAACAAGTCGATCCTCGGTCTGACGATCATCGTGCTGGTGATGACCGCGGGCGCCTGCCTGGTGATGTGGTTCGGTGAGCTGATCACCGAACGCGGAATCGGCAACGGTATGTCGCTGCTGATCTTCGCCGGCATCGCCGCCCGCCTGCCCTCCGAGGGCCGCACGATCCTCACCAGCCGCGGTGGCCTGGTCTTCGGGCTCGTCATCGTCGCGGTGCTCATCATCATCGCCGGCGTGGTCTTCATCGAACAGGGCCAGCGGCGCATCCCGGTGCAGTACGCCAAACGGATGGTGGGCCGAAAGATGTACGGCGGGTCGTCGACCTATCTGCCGCTCAAGGTCAACCAGGCCGGCGTCATCCCGGTCATCTTCGCGTCGTCGCTGCTGTATCTGCCGCAGCTGATCGTCCAGTTGACGCAGAGCTCGTCACAAGCCCCGTCGGGCTGGCAGCACTGGGTGAGCACATATCTGGCCGATCCGAGCAATTACGTCTACATCATCATCTACTTCCTGATGATCATGTTCTTCACGTACTTCTATGTCGCGGTGACGTTCAATCCGGAGGAACGTGCCGATGACATGAAGAAATACGGCGGATTCATCCCCGGTATCCGACCGGGTCAGCCGACGGCGGACTATCTCGGATATGTGCTGAGCCGCATCACTCTGCCGGGGTCGATCTACCTCGGTATCATCGCGGTGCTGCCGAACCTGTTCCTCGAGATCGGCAACAGCGGCGGCGTCCAGAACCTGCCATTCGGTGGTACGGCAGTGTTGATCATGGTCGGCGTCGGACTTGACACGATGAAGCAGATCAACAGTCAACTGATGCAACGCAAGTACGAAGGATTCCTGAAGTGAGACTTGTTATTCTCGGCCCGCCCGGAGCAGGCAAGGGCACCCAGGCGGAGCTGCTGAGCGAATCGCTGGGCATCCCGCACATCTCCACCGGTGACCTCTTCCGGGCCAACATCTCACAGGGAACCGCCGTCGGCATCGAGGCCAAGCGCTATCTCGACGCCGGAGATCTGGTTCCGTCCGAGATCACCGTCGACATGGTGCGCGCCCGCGTCGGTGAACCGGATGCCTCAAAGGGCTTCATCCTCGACGGATTCCCGCGTTCGACCGAGCAGGCCGACGCGCTCAAGGACATCCTGGCCGGGCTCAACACGTCGCTCGACGCGGTGCTGTCGTTTGTGGTGGACCCCGACGTCGTCGTCGCCCGCATGCTCGCCCGCGGCCGCGCCGACGACACCGAAGAGGTCATCCGCAACCGGATGGCGGTGTACGACACCGAGACCGCGCCACTACTCGACTACTACGGCGATCAGGTCAAGACGATCGACGCCGTCGGCGACATCCAGGACGTGCACCAGCGTGTGCTGAGCGCACTGGGCGCCGGCGTCTCCTGAGCGCCATCCTCACGAGCACCGATCACGGTCACCGGTATGGGAATTCGTAAACGCAAGCGCGTGCCGTTCCGTAGTTCGGGCGAGCTCGATGCGATGGCAGCAGCCGGCGCCGTGGTGGGTGCGGCGCTCGTCGCGGTACGGGATGCGGCCGCGCCCGGGGTGAGCACCCTGGAACTCGATGAAGTTGCCGAAACGGTCATCCGCACGGCCGGGGCCGTTCCGTCGTTCAAGGGCTACCACGGCTTTCCGGGCTCCATCTGCTCGTCGATCAATGATGTCGTCGTCCACGGAATCCCCTCGGACACAGTCATTCTCGCCGAAGGCGACCTGGTGTCGATTGATTGCGGTGCGATCCTCGACGGGTGGCACGGTGATTCGGCATGGTCGTTCGGGGTCGGTGAACTCGCACCCGCCGACGCCGAGCTGTCGGAGGCGACCCGCCTGTCGATGGAGGCCGGTATCGCGGCCATGATCGACGGGGCCCGGCTCACCGACATCTCGCACGCCATCGAGACCGGGACGCGCGCGGCCGAGCGAAAGTTCTCGCGCCCCTTCGGAATCGTCGACGGCTACGGCGGTCATGGCATCGGCCGCGAGATGCATATGGAACCGTTCCTGGCCAACGAGGGTGCACCTGGACGTGGGCCGCTGCTGGTCGTCGGGTCGACGCTCGCCATCGAACCGATGCTCACCCTGGGCACCACCGAGACCACTGTTCTCGACGACGACTGGACCGTCATCACCGACGACGGAACGCGGGCCGCGCATTGGGAACACACGGTCGCGGTGACCGAGGACGGTCCCCGGATTCTGACAACCCGGCCGAGCTGAGCGCCAAGCTCCTGTCCGATGCCCGGTCAGGCCGGCCCGTCGAGCAAGGGCACCAGTAGCCAACGCGCCAGGTTCGCCATCTGCCCCTCGTCATCGACGTCGACGATCGAGCTCGGGATGGCCAGAAACGACGCCGACATGCGGACCATCACTTCGGCGACCAGGTCGACGTCCACGCCGGTTCCGACATGGCCTGCGGTCTGTTCCCGACGGAGCTGGTCGGCAACGAACTGCCGGACCACCGACACCATCTGGCCGCCGTCGCCGATCATCGAGCTGGCAAGGATGTGTGGATCGGCGAGAAGCAGGCCGCCGAGCACCGGATTGTTTCGCATGGCCCGCAACGAGCTGGTGAATCCGAGGACCACGCGATCAGAAACCGTCGGTGCGGCCTTGATGTCGACGAGGAATTGATCGAAGTACTTCCGGAATTCCAGCAGCGTGACCGCTTCGACGAGAGCGTCCTTGTTGGGGAATCGCCGGTAGATGGTCACGCGTGCGACGTTGGCCCGCCGTGCCACGTCTTCCATCGAGGACAGCCGGATCCCGAAGCTGCTGAACTGCTCTCGAGCGGCATCGAGTATCCGATTGCGGATATCGTCTTCGCTGTTGCCCTGATCCACGGGATCGGTGAGGACCCGCTTGAGCAGGGCGGCTGCGCGCGGATCGTGTTCATCGATGGACGTCACGTGAATCTGGTCCTTTCTCCGTCGGCATTTCGCACTATATGCGCATATGGGGTATATCGGCACTGGCCCGTCAGCGGTGTGTTGGCCGGCCGGCCGACGTCGCCGGCCGGCCGGTCTCGGCGTCAGAACAAGGAGATCAGATCGAGCTGGTTCAGGAAGTTCTGTATCAGAACCCAGATGTCCATTGCGTTCCTTTCTTCTGGTGGTGAATTCTACTGACGGTGAATCGCGCGTGCGGACGCATGACTCGTGACCGGGTCATCGCAGCGCCCCGGTGGGACATAGCCGGATCGCGGCGCGGACCGCTCGGGCATCGGCGGGTGCGTTGCCGATGATCGGGTATCCCCAGTCGTCGAGCCGGATCGAATCCGGGAGGAGTTGTGCGCAAATTCCTTTTCCGGTGCATGCGATCCGATCGACGACAACCGCCTGATCAGACGCGTGCGTGTCGGCGTGCGGGGTCCTTCGCGACATGGGGTGTTCTCCGTTCTTCCGGTAGATTGCCGAATCCGGGCTCCGGCGAGGGGGTTTCGGGCAGTGGCCGATGATGGCGTCCCGCAGGTGGGGACGGTCGCCCGAATACCGTGAGGGCCGAGGCGAGAAGGTCGGCGACGCCGTCGGGAAAGCGGCACGCGCCGCGGCCCGGCAATTCGGCGACTCGGCGGGTCATCCGCGCCATGACGTCCGGACCGGCTCCGGCCCGCAGCCCGGCGACGTCGGCGGCGAGTGCGGGCACCCCGAACATGCATGGGCCGCACTGGCCCGCGGTCTCGCCGGCCGCATAGTCGAGGGCGATGCTCACGTCGTCCCAGGGGTCGGTCCGCGCGTCGATCAGCCGCACGGTTCCCGCTCCGGGGCGAATTCCGTGAACTGCCAGTCCATTACGCGACCACACCGTCTCCGGTGCGGTCCGGCCGGCCACGAACCCGCCGCTCAGCCCGCCGAACCAGAGTGCTTGTACCGCAATGGTGGAACCACCACCGAGTGCAAGAATCTCGGTCGTCGCCAGCCCCGCCTCCGCGGTGTGGACACCGGGGTGGGCCACCCCGTTGACCAGCGTGACCAACCGGGGCCCCGGCTCGGCATGCGTTCCATACGAGCGGAACCAGCGCACGCCGTGGTCTGCGATCTGGGCTATCCGCCACACGGTTTCGGCGTTGAGAACCAGTGTGGGACGCAGGCGGCGGCCGGTCTGGGTGCGGGCGCCCGCCGTGACGGGTACCGAGCGCATGAGCGGTCGGGCGCGGCCACCGTGCGCCAGCGCCACCAGTGCCGACTCCTCGGAGGCGACGTAGCGGTTCGGGACCTCCATGGAGTCGGCTCCCGCACGATCGAGAAGTCTCGACGTGGCCGAATCCCGTTGAGCTGCTATCCGAATCCGACGGCAGTCCAGCAGTTCGGCGCCGGCGAGAACATCGTCGAGGTGGTGGGCGATGACCCAACCGTCCTTGCGCGCATCCAGCTCGCCGTCGCATGCGTTGATGATGAGGTCCGCGCGATGATGTTCGGCGAGCTCGACCTTGCGTCCGGTGGGGAAGTCGGCGCCACCGCGGCCGGTGAGGCCGGCCGCGGTCAGAAGATCTGCCAGGGCGCTCACGTCCACTCCCCGGATGCGATCTCGGCGCGTCGCCGGCGGTCGGGATCGCGGACACACAATCGGCACCCGGCAGCGATGCCCATCACCGCAGCGCAGACCACGGTGACGATACGGAATGCGGGTTGGTCGTCGGCCGACATCATGAATCCGTGGACCGCCGCACAGGCCGCGAGCGCATAGGACAACCAGTGCACGGCGCGCCAGGTCCGATGCGACATGTGCAGGCGCAGAACCGATGTGACGAGGACGAGCACGAACAGGTCGAAGGTCACGGTGCCCACGCCCACCCAGATCCGGTGGTAGCCGGCGAGGAAGGGCACCAGCATCGTCAGCCGGCCGAGGTTCACATATGTGTCGAGGACGGCGAGAAGAATGTGGGTCAGGACGAACACGACGGTGCCGATCCCGACTATGCGATGCAGCCCCACCGTGACCGTGGGTACGGCCGTATCCGGCCGGACGCCGATGGCGGCGACGACTCCCAGTACGACGACCACGGTCAGCAGTACCAGCGCAACGACTCCGCACGCACGCGAGGCGAACCACATCCACGGGGAGCTCATGGCATCGCGCTCCCGGTGAGGTCCGGGGCCGGCACGCGATCGGGCATGTCCGGCCACCCGGGGGTGGTGATGATGCGTCGGTCGGTGGATATCAGACAGGCCGGAATCTCGCGCTCGCACAACCACTGTGGCGCCCCGGCGTCGTGGATGATCGCGGCCGTCGACGCCGCGTTGGCCTGCACCGCGGTCGGCGCGGCGCACGTGATCTGGGCCCATCGCGTCGCCGCCGGCCCTCCGGTACGCGGATCGATGATGTGGTGTTGGCGGCTGCCGTGGTGGTGCCACGTGCGCAACAGGGTGGACGAGGTCGCGAACGCCTGCCCGGTACCGCGGACCGCCCCGACGTCGATGTCGTCCGGGCCGCGCACCCCGATCGCCCATCCGCCCATCGGCACATCGCCCGCGACCGCGATGTCGCCACCCAGATTCACCAGAAAGCCGCCCTTGCCGTGGCGGGCGAGTTCGGCGGCGATCGTGTCGGCCGCCCAGGCCTTGGCACTCGCACCGAGGTCCAGGGCGACACCTGCGGTGATGGTCAACCGGCGCCGTTGCTCGTCGAAGGTCAGGCGGTGGGGAACCGGCGGCCCGGCCGCGACGGGGCTCCGGTTCTCGGTGTCGGCGGCCGGGCGGGCGCGCACGACGGCGAGGTCGTCGTCGTAGCCGCAGGCGGCGAGGTCGGCACCCAGCGATGCGCAGACGAGGCCGTCGGTAAGTCGTTCGGTGTGCACCGCGGCCGAAAGGCACGCCGCCAGAACGCGTCCGACGGCAACGCTGAGGTGCGCGTGCGGGTCGGTGTGGGCGAGTGCGGCGCTGATGGAATTGATTTGTGCCAGTTCGGAATCGGCCCGAAACCGTGAGGCGGCACGGTCGAGTTCGGTGAGTCGGCGTCGGGTCAGCGCGGTCGCCTCGGCGAGTGCGTCGGCCACGGTGGCGACCACGGTGACCGAGGTGCCGATCGCCGGGAACGTCGTCGACGAGCCCACGTGGTGTCTGCTCATGATCCGGAGGTGTGCGCCTGCGGCGGCTCGACGGTTGCGGTCACCGTCGGTGTCGGCGCCCAACCGCCATTGTCGGCGGTGGCGGGCGCCTGTTGCGTGGGGTGGGGGACGGGGGCGGGCTGTGGTGCCACGTCGGTGTCGACCGGTGGTGGCGGTTCGGCCTCTGTCGGAATATCCGGTGGCACTGCAGAAGTCGTCGGATCCTGAGGGTTTGCCGCAGGGGTGGTCGGTGCGGTGCTCGTCGATGGGCGGCCCGCCGCTCGCCGGGGCGGGGTGGTCGCGGGAGCCGACGCGGACCGGCCGTCGGGGGCGGTGTGCGTCGGCGCCGGCGTCTCGATCTCCTGCGGTGCCGGCACCGGATCGGCCTGCGCGTATTGCGCGGCCAGTTCGGTCACCAACCCGCCGACGGCGATCGTCGCAGCGCCGAGAACGCCGACGGCCAGAAGTCTGGTCCGCGTGATCGGGTCGGTCTGCCTCATGTCGCTGCCTCGGTTGCGGTCAGAAGTGCCGGTTCGCGGTGGGGATCTCGATGCTGATCGGCATCCGCAGTTCGGAGATGTACCAGAGGACGAACTGGCGCAGGAACTCGTCGAAGAGCCAGTAGGCGTTCTCGGCCGGCGGTACGACACCCAGGACGCCGGAACGGATCTGGACGAACGGGGACCAGGCGGCCTCCAGCAGCGGACTCCACACCGGCTCGCGTGGCACCTGAATCCAGTCGGCGAGTTTGTCTCCCATGATGAATCGGGTGAACGCTCCGAGGATGGGCTTCGACAACAGGCTCAGGTCGAGGTCGTGGCCGAGTTCCAGCAATTGTTCGGCCAGCACGGTGCCCTCGGGTGTCGGCCCGAGGACCGGGGTGAGAGCCTGCGCGGCCTGCGAATCGGCCTGGTGCCAACTGGCCGGAAGGTACTCGTCACCGATCCCGAGGAAGTGTCCACACAACTGCCAGCTGTGCAGGTAGCCGTCGGACTCGTTCTTCGGGATCGGGATCTTCCACTCGACCATCTTCTGCATGATGGTGGTCGGCAGGCTGTGCCAGGTGACCATGAGGTCCTCCTGACTGATCGGCGTGACGTGCGCGGGCCAGTGGGGGGCCTGGGGCAGCAGATGCCGCACGGCGGAATGGATCATGCGCGTCTTGACGCAGGTCACGATCATCTCGCCGCCGGGATCGTAGGCATTGACCGTCCCGATGTCGTAGCCGAGTTTCGCGGTCTTGGCGATGCGATCCTTGAAGTACAGGGGGCTGCCGCCGCGCGAGTAGTACACCGCGCGCGCCTCGTTCGGGATGACGGTCGCCATCATCCCGCTCGCGAACGCGTAGAGCACCGAGATGAGGGTGTCCTGCTTCTTGACGAAGGTGAACGAGGCGGCGAGCTTGCGCTTGTCGGTCCAGGCAGGCAGCGTGCGCGCGTCTTCGAGGAAGTCCCGGAGATTCGACGGCAGCGATCTCGGAACCGGCTGATCGTTGAAGACCCAGCCCTTCAGCGCCTTGTTGATCGCGGGCACGTCGTGATGCTCGATCATATCGGCGATCACCGCATCCGCCTCCGGATCCCACAGGTTCCGGGGATCGGCACCGCTGCCGGAACCGACGACCGATCCCGCCGGGGACCACGACCACGGCTGAGCTCTGGCCGGCTTCGCGCCGAAGGCCGCCGCCCCCGCGACGCCCAATGCCCCCGTGGCGCCCACCCGCAGGGCGTTGCGTCTGCTCACTCCACCACTCACCCGAGACCCCTCTTCGACGATTCAGAGATGGAGATACAACTCACGTCTCTATGTATCTCCGATCGAAGCACAGGTGCCGCGTCGGCACACCGGGTTTTGAGACATTTTCGGGGAAATAACGCCGAAGCCCGCTCCTGCTGGACACCTGGCGATCACCTGCGCACAACCCGGCCGTCCGGTTCCGGCCAGATTCCGGGTGAATGATCGCGGAGTGCAATCGGTCGATGAACATGTGCTGCCCGACACCGGCCGACGCCGGCCATGGAAGTCCTATGGTCTGTTCGTCGCCATCGTCGGGCCGAACCTCGCGTTGCTGGCGGTGTTCACCTACCGTCCGCTGATCGAGAACATCCGGATGTCGTTCTACGACTGGAACATCTCCTCGCCGGGTGCAACGTTCGTGGGGATCGCCAACTATCGCGAATGGTTCACCCGTGCCGACACCTGGACGATCGTGGGCAACACCGTGGTATTCACCGTGGTGGCCGTCGGCGGGAGCATGGTTCTCGGTCTGGGCCTGGCGCTGCTGCTCGACCGCCGGCTCAAGGGCCGCAACCTCGTGCGGTCGGTGGTGTTCGCGCCCTTCGTGCTGTCCGGGGCCGCGGTCGGCATCGCCTTTCAGTTCGTGTTCGACCCCAGCTTCGGCATGATCAACGACCTGATGCACCGGTTGGGGCTCGGCTCGGCCCCGGACTTCTATCAGCAGCCCCACTGGGCACTGTTCATGATCACCGTGACCTACGTATGGAAGAACCTGGGCTACGCGTTCGTGATCTATCTCGCTGCGCTGCAAGGCAAACGGGCCGACCTCGACGAGGCCGCCGCCGTCGACGGTGCGTCGGGCTGGACGCATTTCCGCAAGGTGCTCCTGCCGCAACTGCGGCCGACCACGTTCTTCTTGTCGATCACCGTGCTGCTCAACTCATTACAGGTGTTCGACATCATCAACGTGATGACGCGCGGCGGGCCGCTCGGCAACGGCACCACCACCATGGTCTATCAGGTCTATGAGGAGACCTTCCGCAACTTCCGCGCCGGATACGGTGCGACCGTCGCGACGATCATGTTCCTGGTGCTGCTGGTCATCACCGTGGCGCAGGTCCGTCTCATGGATCGGACCGGGCGATGATCACCGTGTCGCCGGCACGGCGCAGCAAACCGGACCGCACCGGAGCGGGTCACCGCGATCGGGCCGCGCCGCGATCACCACGATCTCCGATGGCGGTGACGCAACGGCGTCGACTCATCGCGGGCCGAACGTTCGGCTACCTTGCGATGCTGGTGGCACTGGCGGTCGTGGCGGTGCCACTCGTGTGGATTCTGCTGGCTTCGTTCAAGGACCGCTCGGAGATCTATGTGCAGCCCGCGGTGTGGTGGCCCTCGACATGGCATCCCGAGAACTATCGCGAGGCGACCACGTCGGTGCCGTTCTGGCTGTTCCTGCGCAACTCCCTGATCGTCACCGCGGTGCTGGGTGCGATCAAATTCGTGCTGGGCGTCCTCAGTGCCTACGGCCTCGTCTTCCTGCGATTCCCGGGTAAGAACATCGTGTTCCTGGTGATCATCGCGGCGCTGATGGTTCCCAACCAGATCACCGTCATCACCAACTATTCGCTGGTCGCCCAACTCGGACTGCGTAACACCTTCGCCGGCATCATCGTGCCGTTGGCGGGGGTGGCATTCGGAACGTTCTTGATGCGCAACCACTTTCTGTCGATTCCGCCGGAAATCATCGAAGCCGCCCGCCTCGACGGGGCCGGGCACATCCGGTTGCTCACCCGCGTGGTGTTGCCGGTGTCGATCCCCACGATGGTGGCGTTTGCGCTCATCACACTCGTCAACGAGTGGAACGAGTACCTGTGGCCGTTCCTGATGTCCGACGACTACAGCGTCGCCACCCTCCCGGTGGGGCTGACCCAGTTGCAGAACAACGACGGCGTCACCAACTGGGGCCCGGTCATGGCCGCCACCGTCCTGGTGATGCTGCCGATGCTGATCGTGTTCCTGGTGCTACAACGCCACATGATCAAGGGCCTGACCTCGGGCGCTGTCAAAGGCTGACCCACCACACCAGACGGTGGACACCGCACCCGTGGTGTCCATGAAAGCTGTTCGGAAAACAAGGAGAACTGAAATGGTCGAAATCTCGCGACGCGGCTTTCTCGCCGCCGGGGTGACGCTGGCTGCCGGAATGGCGGTGGCCGCGTGTGCGGGAACGGGGAGTTCCGACAGTGGGGGCGGCGACCCCAAGAACCTGACGTTCTGGTCGAGCCATCCAGGCAAGTCGACCGAGGTCGAACGTGAGCTCATCAAGCGCTTCGAGGCCGCCAATCCCGACATCAAGGTGCAGCTGATCGATGCGGGCAAGAACTACGAGGAGGCGGCGCAGAAGTTCAATGCCGCACTGTCGGGCGGCGCGTTGCCCGACATCATCATCCTCAGCGACGTCTGGTGGTTCAATTTCGCGCTGATCGGTGCGATCGCCCCCCTCGACGATCTCTTCGGTGCGGCCGGGGTCAATCCGTCGGGTTACGTCGATTCCCTTGTCGGGGACTACAAGTGGAACAACAAGACGTGGGCGCTGCCGTACGCCCGGTCCACGCCGCTGTTCTACTACAACAAGGATGCGTGGTCGCGGGCCGGTCTGCCCGATCGCGGTCCCGCATCGTGGCAGGAGTTCGGTGAGTGGGGACCGCGCATCCAGTCCGCGGTGGGCTCCGGCAAGTCCGCGCACGGTTGGGGCAACGCCGTCGACTACCTCGGCTGGACGTTCCAGGGACCCACCTGGACCTTCGGCGGTGCCTATTCCGATGCGTGGGACCTGAAGTTCACCGACCCGAAAACCGTTGCTGCTGCGCAGTATCTGAGCGACTCGATCAACAAGGACCACTACGCGAAAATCTCCAACGACATCGCGGGCGACTTCAGTGCAGGACTCATCGCCTCCACCGTTGCCTCGACCGGCGACCTGTCCGGCATCACCAAGGACGCCAAGTTCGGCTTCGGAACAGCCTTTCTGCCCGCGCCGGGCGGGATTGCCGGATGTCCCACTGGTGGTGCGGGACTCGCGATTCCGGCTCGGAACTCACAGGAGCGCAAGGTCAATGCGCTGAAGTTCATCGACTTCATCACGAATACGGCGAACACCTCGTACTTCTCGCAGAATGTGGGCTACATGCCGGTGCGCAAGGCGGCGCTGACCGATCCGTCGATGGTGTCGTTCCTGACGACGAACCCGAACTTCCGAACCGCCATCGAGCAACTGCCGAAGACCAAGCCGCAGAACTACGCCCGGGTGTTCGTACCCGGCGGCGACAAGGTCATCGGCACGGCGTATGAGAAGTTCGGTCTGCAGAATGCCGATGTAGCCGCGACCATGGCCGACACCCAGAAGCAGATCCAGCAGATCTACACCACCCAGATCCAGCCGAAGCTCCCGAAGTAATGGCGTCGGTCACCTATGCCAAGGCCACCAAGCGATTCGGCGACGGCGGGCCGGCGGTCGATGCGCTGGAACTCGAGATCGGCGACGGCGAGTTCATGGTGCTGGTGGGCCCCTCGGGCTGTGGCAAGTCGACGAGCCTGCGGATGGTGGCCGGACTCGAATCAGTGGAGTCCGGTGCCATTCTCATCGACGGCACCGACGTCGTCGGGTTGCCGCCCAAGTCGCGCGACGTCGCGATGGTGTTCCAGAACTACGCGCTCTATCCGAACATGACCGTCGCCGACAACATGGGCTTCGCGTTGCGTAACGCCGGGATGAGCAAGGCCGACACCGCGGCTCGCGTGGCCGAGGTCGCGACCATGCTGGAACTCGATGCCCTTCTGGACCGCAAGCCGGCCAAGCTCTCGGGTGGTCAGCGTCAGCGCGTGGCGATGGGCCGGGCGATCGTGCGGCAGCCCAAGGTGTTCTGTATGGACGAGCCGTTGTCGAATCTGGATGCCAAGCTGCGCGTGAGCACCCGGGCCCAGATCGCGGCGCTGCAGCGCGAACTCGGCACCACCACCCTTTACGTCACCCACGATCAGGTGGAGGCGATGACCATGGGCAGTCGGGTGGCGGTGCTCGATCACGGTGTGCTGCAGCAGGTCGCGACGCCGCGCGAGATCTACCGGCGCCCGGCCAACGTGTTCGTTGCCGGATTCATGGGGACACCACAGATGTGTCTGGCCGATCTCGAACCGCACGGCGGGTTCGCCGAGTTCGGTGGAGCGCGGCTGCGGGTGCCCCACGGGGCGGGCCGGGGGGTCGTCGCGGGGTTGCGCGCCGAGGCGTGGGAACTCACGACACCGGGCACGCCCGGATCGGTCACCGCCCGGGTGGAGTTGATCGAGGAGCTCGGTGCCGAGCAATTCGTCTATGGCGCAGTCGATGTACCGCTACGCGACGGGCGGGTGGTGGTTCGCGCCGGTCACCGGCAGAGCTTCGTCGTCGGCGAGCAGATCGGCCTGGTGCCGGTGCCCGAGGAGATCCACTGGTTCGACGGCGACACCGGGTTGCGGCTCGACTGACGGCGCCGGTATCGGGGCCCTCAGCGGCCGCGCGCAACGGTGGGCGCGGCCGCTGATCGGCTCTGCTGCAGGCGCACCCGATCATCGCGGGTGTAGAGGACCATCGAGTCGCCCCGGACGAAGCCGACCAGGGTCATGCCCTGCGCTTCGGCGAGGTCGGCGGCCAGTGACGACGGCGCCGATACCGCGCAGAGCATCGGGATACCCGCCATCGCGGCCTTCTGGACGAGTTCGAAACTTGCCCGGCCCGATACCTGGAGTATGCTGCCGCGCAACGGAAGTCGGTCCTGCGCCAGAGCCCAGCCGACGACCTTGTCGACCGCGTTGTGGCGTCCTACGTCCTCCCGGATCACCAGCGCATCGCCGGTGTGGCCGTCGAACAGTCCGGCCGCGTGCAGGCCTCCGGTCTTGGCGAACGCCTGCTGCCCGGCGCGCAGGCGTTCGGGAAGCCCGAGCAGCGTGTCGGCGTCCACGCACAGCGGATCGTCGGCGACGCCGAACCGGGAGATCGTTGTCACCGACTCGATGCTCTCCTTGCCGCAGACGCCGCATGCGCTGGTGGTGGCGAAATGCCGGGTGAGCGACGGGGCCGGAGCCGCCACTCCCGCGCCGAGGGTGACGTCGAGGACGTTGTAGCTGTTGGTGCCCTCCTCGGTGGCACCCGCGCAATACCGCGCCACCGCGATGTCGTGCGCACCGGCGATCACGCCCTCCGACACGAGGAAACCGGCGGCCAATTCGACGTCATGGCCGGGGGTCCGCATGGTCACCACGAGCGGCCGGCCACCGACCCGGATCTCCAAGGGTTCTTCGACCGCCAGCATGTCGGCCCGGGCGTCGGACTCACCGTGGCGCACGCGTATCACGCGCCGTCGTGCGGTGATACGTCCCATGGCCGCCAACTTACCGGCAATCCGGCGCTCGGCGTCGCCGGCCATCCACCGCGAGGCCGCGCCCAATATCTGTGGTGGCACCTGCTGTGGATGGACTGACGCGCGTCAGCGGTATGTCGGTTTATGGTGAATCGCACCAATTATGCGGGGGGCTGACATGACCTATCGGGGGACCGAGATGACGCCAACGGGTCCGGCTGCGGCCCGAAGCCGGTATGGGCCGGACCAGTACGGGCCGGACCAGTACGGGCAGGACCAGTACTGGCAGCCGGTGGGCGGTGCGCCCATGGCACCGCAGCCGGCGCCGTACTTGCCGCAGTCCTATCGCCCTCGACATCCGGCTCCGCAGCCGTACCCGACGGGTGGGTTCCCGGAGGCCGGTGGAGCCGGCGACGGCGCGCAGCCCGGGCGGATGCCGTTGCGCATGACGGCGGTGCCGTGGATCGTTGCCGTCGGCGCGCTGATGACCGCGATGGCTGCGCTCGCGGCAATTCTGGTGGTGCTCAATGACTCCGGTGCTGCGAGCGGAAAGCCGTCGCCGGCCGCCGACGAGCGCGCGGTGCGCACGACGATCGAGGACTACGCGGCCGCCCTCAACGCGCGCGACGTGCCCAGGGCCAAGGCCCTGGTCTGTCCGGAATCCGAAGGACTTCGTGATCTGCTCGATCGCGCCGAGCAGTACTCCGTTGGCCGCTCGGGCGGAAATCTGCAGTTGACGGTCGACGTCGCCTCGGTTCACATCGCAGGCGACCGCGCCACTGCGGCGGTGGTGATCACCTCGGCCGGCCGCGATCGGCAGACCTCCATCGGGCATGCTCGCCGCGCCGGTCGCTCCTGGTGCCTGCTCGACTAGGACACCGGCCCACCTGGTTACACCTCCAGGCTGATCGTCACCGGCCCGTCGTTGACCAGCTGCACCTGCATGTGTGCCCTGAATCGTCCGGTGGCGACCGTTGCGCCGGCTGTGCGGAGGGCGTCGACGACGGCCTCGACGAGCGGTTCGGCGACCGGGCCCGGGGCGGCGGCATTCCACGAGGGGCGGCGGCCCTTGGCGGTGTTGGCGTACAGCGTGAACTGGCTGATCACGAGAATCGGTGCATCGACGTCGGCGGCTGCGACCTCCCGCGTGTCGCCGGCACCATCGAAGATGCGTAATCGCCAGATCTTGTCGGCGAGCGCGTTCGCCTGCGTGCGGGAGTCGTCATGGGTGACGCCGATCAGTGCGACGATGCCCTGGCGGCCGTCGGCGAGTCCGAGTTCGCCGACCGTCTCGCCGCCGACGACCACCTTCGCCGCCGACACCCGCTGGATCACTGCACGCATGGACACCACGCTATCGGTCGCGCGGCTGAGTTCGCCGTCTGCCAGGGACGCGTGCGCCACCCGGAATAGGGAAGGGGTCCGTTGAGGTTGGCCAGCACATGACCGATTCGGACAAGACCGCGCACATCGAGCGATTCGGGCGCCACGGGGTGTGGGGATGGTTCGGCCGGTTCTCCGCCGATGAGGTTCGTGAGATCGAACGCCTCGGCTACGGCACCATCTGGCTGGGCGGTTCGCCCACCGATCTACGGCCGGTCCGCAAGGTTCTCGAGGCCACCGAGAACATCACCGTCGCCACCGGCATCGTCAACATCTGGAATACCGACCCGCGGGCGATCGCCGGTGAATTCCACGAGCTCGAGCAGGACTTTCCCGGCCGCTTCTACCTCGGGGTCGGGGCCGGTCACCCGGAGGCCACCGCGGAGTACACGACCCCGTTCGAGGCCGTCGGAAACTACCTCGACGCCCTCGACGACGCCCGCGTACCGGTCAACCGCCGACTGCTCGCGGCGCTCGGGCCGCGGATGCTGCGGTGCTCGGCCGAGCGCAGTCTGGGCGCGCATCCGTATCTGGTCCCGGTCGCCCACACCGCCGAGGCCCGGAAGGTGCTGGGGGAGGGCGTGTTACTCGCGCCGGAGCACAAGGTCGTGCTCGACACCGATCCCGCTGCGGCTCGTGCGGTGGGCCGCCCGCCGGTCGACGACCCGTACCTGCATCTGCGCAACTACACCTCGAATCTCAAGCGCCTGGGCTACTCCGACACCGACATCGCCGACGGCGGAAGCGACCGGCTCATCGACGCATTGGTCGCCCACGGGGATGCCGCACGGATTCGGGCACAGGTCGACGAGCATCTGGCAGCCGGCGCCGATCACGTGGCCATCCAGGTTCTGGGCTCGAACAGTCCGACCGAGCAACTGGCGGCGATCATCGCGGCCGGCTCCTGACGCTACTGCACCGGCTCCTTGAGGATCATCGAGATGAGCCAGCTGACCACCGAGATCACCAGCGCCCCGAGGATCGCCGACCAGAAGAAGTGATCGACCTGTAGCCCCCAACCGGTGGTGTTGTGGGTGATCCACGAGGTGAGCTCGAGCATCAAGGCATTGATCACGATGTGGATCAGGCCGAGCGTCAGGATGTAGAGGGGGATGGCGAAGATCTGCACGATCGGTTTGATGAATGCGTTGATGACCCCGAAGATCAGCGCGACCAGGACCACGATCCCGAGTTTGATCCCGAAACCCGCGTCGTCGGGAAACAAGAAGTCGAGGCCGGGCACGATCAGTGTCGCGATCCAGAGGGCGAAACCGCTCAGGGCGCTCTGGATCAGAAAGGCGCGCATGTCTCAATACTGTGGCAGCGGGGTGCGAGCAGGCAACCGTGGCAGGTCCTCGTTTGGAGCGTTCTCGCAGTTCGCGTAACATCGATAAGCGGTGCACTTCATGCGTCGGCCTCACCAACGTCTCCACCCGCTCCTTGCGGCGTGATGATCGTGGTGAGCCGGTAGTGCAGTCTCCGGTCGGAGACGCCCAGAGAGAACAACGAATTCAACCGGGTAACGCGCCCATCGGGCGCGACCTAGGATCGCGGAGGACATGGCGAAGAAAGACGGGGCCATCGAGGTCGAGGGCCGAGTGGTCGAACCCCTGCCGAATGCGATGTTTCGCATCGAGCTGGAGAACGGCCACAAGGTGCTCGCCCACATCAGCGGCAAGATGCGGCAGCACTACATCCGCATCCTCCCCGAGGACCGAGTTGTCGTGGAGCTCTCGCCCTACGACCTCGGTCGCGGACGGATCGTTTACCGCTACAAGTAAACTCGACAACTCCCGACTCACCTCGGACTCGTGCTCTCGGGCGCGGGCCGGGGTGTTTTTGGATCCGGCTCGTCCACGTCCCGACGCCGGCCGAGCGGGTGCACATTCGCGCCCGCGGCGCGCGGTTTTGGAGCTGACCGGCACGAACGGTACTATGGACCGTCGGTGCGTGTAGCGCCGAGCGTCTCTGTGTCCTGTTCCGGATTTGTTCCGGGCGCGGGCGTCCGAACTCGATCGCGGTGCCGATGTCGAATGATGTCACCGTAACGCGACTGCTACACCCACGCACTCCCTGGCGACCGCCAGGGAGCCGGCGAAGGCGACTCCTCACGGTAAGCCGCCTTCGATCAACGCAGGAGAGATTGACGTGAAGGTTCAGCCGAGCGTCAAGCCGATCTGTGAGAAGTGCAAGGTGATCCGCCGTAACGGACGGGTCATGGTGATCTGCGAGAACCTGCGCCACAAGCAGCGCCAGGGCTGATCTGCGCTCACATCGGATCGCTTGAGAACACAGTCGCTTGAGAACACAACTGAATACGACAGACCGCAGAGCTGAACAGGTGTTGTTCCGACAACACAGTTGAAGCCCTCCCGGCACCAGCACCGACAAACGGGTCGGTGCCCACCTCCGGTTCAGAGGCCGGAGCCCGAAAGCAAACGGGACGGACCGGGAGAAGACCTCTGAGAAGTAAAGGAAACCGCCACATGGCACGTGTTGCTGGTGTGGATCTCCCCCGCGAGAAGCGGCTGGAGATCGCACTGACCTATATCTATGGAGTTGGTCGCACCACCTCCAAAGAGATTCTTGACGGCACCGGGCTCAGCCCCGACCTGCGCGCCAAGGATCTCACCGACGCAGACGTCGCGAAACTGCGTGAGTACATCGAAGCCTCGGTGAGGGTCGAGGGTGACCTGCGCCGCGAGGTGCAGGCCGACATCCGTCGCAAGATCGAGATCGGCTGCTACCAGGGCCTGCGCCACCGTCGTGGCCTGCCCGTCCGTGGACAGCGCACCAAGACCAATGCCCGCACTCGCAAGGGCCCGAAGAAGACCATCGCCGGGAAGAAGAAGTAATGCCTCCGAAGTCACGTAGCGCAGGCCCCAAGAAGGGCACTCGCCGTCGCGATAAGAAGAACGTCCCGCACGGCAACGCACACATCAAGTCGACGTTCAACAACACCATCGTCTCCATCACCGACCCCGGCGGCAATGTCATCAGCTGGGCATCGTCGGGACACGTCGGGTTCAAGGGCTCGCGCAAGAGCACCCCGTTCGCAGCCCAGCTCGCGGCCGAGAACGCCGCGCGCAAGGCCGCCGAGCACGGCGTCAAGAAGGTCGATGTATTCGTCAAGGGACCGGGCTCGGGTCGTGAGACCGCGATCCGGTCGCTGCAGGCCGCCGGCCTCGAGGTCGGCACCATCTCCGATGTCACCCCGCAGCCGCACAACGGTTGCCGTCCGCCCAAGCGGCGTCGGGTCTAGCGGGAAAGGGAGGAACTAGAAAAATGGCACGTTATACCGGCCCCGCCACAAAGAAGTCCCGTCGTCTGCGCGTCGACCTCGTCGGAGGCGACCAGGCGTTCGAGCGTCGCCCCTATCCGCCCGGCCAGCACGGTCGCGCGCGGATCAAGGAGAGCGAATACCTGCTGCAGCTCCAGGAGAAGCAGAAGGCCCGTTTCAGCTACGGCGTGCTCGAGAAGCAGTTCCGTCGCTACTACGAGGAAGCCAACCGCCGCAGCGGCAAGACCGGTGACGAGTTGCTGCGCATCCTCGAGACGCGTCTGGACAACGTCGTCTATCGCGCAGGCATCGCCCGCACGCGTCGTCAGGCACGCCAGATGGTCAACCACGGCCACTTCACCGTCAACGGTGTGAAGGTCGATGTGCCCAGCTACCGCGTCGGCCAGTACGACATCATCGATGTCCGGCCGAAGTCGCTGCAGACCACTCCGTTCCAGATCGCCAAGGAGCTCGTCGGCGATCGTCCGGTCCCGGGCTGGTTGCAGGTGGTTCCGTCGACGCTGCGCATCCTCGTGCACAACGTGCCCGAGCGCGCGCAGATCGATGTTCCGCTCACCGAACAGCTCATCGTCGAGTTCTACTCGAAGTAGTCCTCGCACGGGGGCTCCGCCCCCCGTGTCCCCCGGAAGGCCCGCGTTGTTGCGTTTGGGCGGACCGGGGGATCGGGAAACCAGCAAAGCCAAGCAGCACCACTGCTGCTCGGTCCACTTCTAGGCCGTCATATAGCGGTCGGCCATAGGGAGAAATCCAAGAATGCTCATCTCACAGCGACCCACACTGACCGAGGAGATCATTGCCGAGGACCGGTCGAAGTTCGTCATCGAACCGCTCGAGCCCGGCTTCGGCTACACCCTCGGCAACTCGTTGCGCCGTACCCTGCTCAGCTCGATCCCGGGTGCTGCGATCACCAGCATCCGCATCGACGGAGTGCTCCACGAGTTCACCACCGTCCCGGGAGTCAAGGAAGACGTCACCGACATCATCCTGAACCTCAAGGGCCTCGTGGTCGGCTCCGAAGAGGACGAGCCGGTCACCATGTACGTGCGTAAGCAGGGTCCGGGCACCGTCACCGGCGCCGACATCGTGCCCCCCGCCGGTGTCACCGTGCACAATCCGGATCTGCACATCGCCACCCTGAACGACAAGGGCAAGCTCGAGATCGAGCTCGTCGTCGAGCGGGGCCGCGGCTATGTGCCTGCCGTGCAGAACAAGGCGTCGGGAGCCGAGATCGGCCGCATCCCCGTCGACTCGATCTACTCGCCGGTGCTCAAGGTGACCTACAAGGTCGAGGCCACCCGTGTCGAGCAGCGCACCGACTTCGATCGGCTCGTGCTCGATGTGGAGACCAAGAATTCGATCAGTGCGCGTGACGCGCTGGCGTCGGCGGGCAAGACCCTGGTCGAGCTGTTCGGGCTGGCCCGGGAGCTCAACGTCGAGGCCGAGGGCATCGAGATCGGGCCCAGCCCGGCCGAGGCCGATCACATCGCGTCGTTCAGCCTGCCGATCGAGGATCTCGACCTGACGGTTCGGTCCTACAACTGCCTCAAGCGCGAGGGCGTGCACACCGTCGGCGAGCTGGTGGCGCGGACGGAGTCGGATCTGCTCGACATCCGTAACTTCGGGCAGAAGTCGATCGACGAGGTGAAGGTCAAGCTGCACGCTCTGGGCCTGGCCCTCAAGGACAGCCCGGCGAGCTTTGACCCGTCGCAGGTGGCCGGATATGACCCGGCGACCGGAACGTGGTCGGACGACGTGTCGTTCGACGGTGATACCGGTGAGGATTTCGCAGAGACCGAGCAGCTGTAGTCGCTGCGCGCCAACCCTGACTTCTTCCATCGTGCGATGGGAGAGTCCTTCTAGGAGAAGACAATGCCCAAGCCCACAAAGGGTACCCGCCTCGGCGGGTCGGCGAGCCACCAGAAGGCGATCCTGGCGAACCTCGCCACCTCGCTCTTCGAGCACCGCCGCATCACCACCACGGAGGCCAAGGCCAAGCGCCTGCGTCCGTACGCCGAGAAACTGATCACCCACGCCAAGACCGGCAAGCTGGCCAACCGCCGTGAGGTGCTCAAGGTCATCCGCGACAAGGACATCGTGCATGTCCTGTTCGAGGAGATCGGCCCTAGCTTCGCCGATCGCGATGGTGGCTACACCCGCATCATCAAGACGCTGCCGCGTAAGGGCGACAATGCCCCGATGGCCGTGATCGAACTCGTCACCGGGTCGACTGCGTCCACCGAGGCCGATCGCGCCACCCGCGTCGCCGCGTCGCGCAAGGCCGCCGATGACCAGCTCGCCGGCACCGAGGCCGCCGTTACCGAGCCCGCCGACGGGAACATCGTCGAGGCGGTCGAGGCCGGCGCCGACGACACCGAGAAGGCCAACGCCGAGGCCGTGGCCGAGGCCGTCGACGAGGAGTCGACGGCTGCGACCGTCGCCGACGCCGAAGCCGAAGGTGCCGACGTGGACAGCTCGACCGAGAAGAAGTCGGACGACTGAGCCACACATCGCCGCACGAACCCGCCGCCACCGATACCGGTGACGGCGGGTTCGTTCGTCTCCGCTTCGACGTCGGTTACGACGGAACGGGTTTCGCGGGCTGGGCGCGCCAGGTCGATCAGCGCAGCGTCTGCGGAACCATCGAGGACGCGCTCGCCACGGTGCTGCGGGTGCCGGTCCGGCTGACCGTTGCCGGGCGTACCGATGCCGGTGTGCATGCGACCGGACAGGTCTGCCATGCCGACATCCCACGATCGGCACTGGCCACCCGCAGCCTCGGTGGCGACCCCGATCCGCTGGTCGGCAGGCTCGCGAAGATGTTGCCGGACGATGTCCGGATCAAGACGGCCACGCCGGTCAGTGCGCACTTCGATGCACGCTTCTCGGCGCTGCGCCGCCACTACCGCTACCGGCTCGCCGACGCGCGCTTCGGGGCCGAGCCGACGCTGGCGCGCATCACCGCGACGTGGCGGCGTCCGCTCGACGTCGGCGCGATGAATGCGGCATCGCAGAAGTTGGTGGGGCTCAACGACTTCGCGGCGTTTTGCCGCCGCCGCGAGGGTGCGACCACCATTCGCGATCTCCAGTGCTTGCACTGGGATCGCGATGCCGATGGGGTGCTGATCGGTGAGGTGAGCGCGGATGCTTTCTGCTGGTCGATGGTGCGCTCGCTGGTCGGCGCGGTGGCTTGCGTCGGTGACGGCCGCCGCGACGTCGACTGGTGTGCGGCGCTGTTGACCGAGCGCGCACGCAGCAGTCAGGTGCCGGTCGCGCAGGCCCGCGGACTGTGCCTCGTCGGGGTCGACTATCCCGCCGACGACGAACTCGCGGCCCGCAACACCGTCACGCGCGACGTGCGGCGTGGCGTGGAGTCGGGACCGGTGGGCGAGGGCTGTTGCGGCGACTGACCCTCGCGCGCCGGCCGGCACGAATCACCGGCCGGCGCATCGGGGTCGGCGGGATCAGTCGCGCAGTTTGCGCCCCTGCGGGTCGCGGACGCTGCCGGTGAACATCCGGATGGCGTCGACGAGGATCCAGATGCCGACGCCGAGGGCCACCAGCCAGCCGAGGAGCATGATGAGCACGCCGAAGGCGGCACCGCCCCCGGAGTTGCCGCCGGCGGACACGCCGATGACGATGAAGCCCACGATGATCAGCAGCCAGGCACCGATATTGGCGCACAACTGAATTGCGGCGGTCTTGGTGTCGCCGAGATAGAAACGGCCGGCCGCGAAGCCGCCGAGGAACAGTTGCAGGAGACCGGCGGTCATCTTGCTCTTGTCCGACAACGGTTCGCCGGTGACCGGGTCGACGTTGAAACTGCCGTAGCCGGGTGCGCTGCCGTAGCCCGGGTACGGGGCCGGGACGGGCTGGGCGCCGTAGGGTTGTGAACCGTAGCCGGGCTGGGAGCCGAAGCCGGGTGCCTGCGCCGCGCCATAGGGCTGCTGACCTGGGGTGCCGTTGTTGCCTGGGTATTGCGGGTAGCTCATGCCGAACATGCTCTCACGGTTGTGTGCAGCGCGGGTAGCGACGTCGTCCCCTCGACCGACCCCGCGGTCCGAACCCCGCGGTCCGAACCCCGCAGTCCGCCCCCGCGGCGGTCCGGGCCCGCAGCTGCTTCAGTCGGGCATTACCTCAGGTGGCGCTGCGCTCGTTCTCCATCGCTTCGAGCACCGCTCCGACGGTCTGCTCGTCACCGACGAACTCCTCGGCTCGGGCACCGCCGGTGGACATCAGGTACCGCCAGTTCTGTGGATCGAACACCACTGGTGTGGTGCGCTCCAGGAAGCCGGTCACCACCTGGACGAATCGCTCGGGATCGTCGTGGAACGGGAAGTGACCTGCCCCGTCGAAGGTGGCCAGCTCCGAATGCGGAATCGCGGCATGCCCGATCAGCGCATGGTCGTAGGGGATGACGGTGTCGAACTCGCCCCACACGAACAGGATCGGTAGCCGCTCGGTCAGATAACAGCGATCGAGCATCGTCACCGCCTGCCCGCGCCAGTCCACCACTGCGCGCAGCGTTCGGACGAACGCCGCCGAGGCGTGCGGGTCGGCCAGGTCGCCGAGTACGCGCAGCAGATCCTCATGGTCGTTGAGCGCTCGCCGCGGCGAGATGCCCGTCGGGACACCGGGGACATGGGGCAGGGAGACCAGCGTCCGGGCGATCCCATTGAGTGTGGGCATCACGCCGGGGATGCGCAGCAATGTGAGCGCATCGCTGACCCCAGGCAGGGTGACGAGGCGTAGCGCGGGATTGACCTCACGTGTCACGCCGCCGGCAGCGACCAGGACGAGTCGTTCGACGAATCGCGGGAACTGATAGCAGAACTGCATCGCGACACCGCCACCGAGCGAATGCCCGACGACCGTCACCTTGGTGATGCCGAGGACGACGAGCAGATCACGCATGCCGTTGGCGAAGGCGGGCACCGAGTAGTCCGCGCGTGGTTTGTCCGAGCGACCGTGCCCGAGCAGATCGGGTGCGATCACGGTGTAGCGCTGGGCGAGCATCGGGATGATCTCCTTCCACGTGGAGGAGTTGTCGCCGATGCCATGGATCAGCAGCAATGCCGGTCCGTGGCCGGCGATCCGATAGGCGCGGCGGTAGCCGTGAATCGTGTGGTACTCGATGCGGACGTCGGTGTCGGAGACCGGACGCAGCTTGGGCGTGGCCGAACCGGACGTCGGCCGGCCGGGAGTGGAGGGAGGCTGGGTTGCGGACACGGTCGACTCCTTGCGATCACGCCACAGTGAGATCTGGGCTGCGGTGGGGTGGTGCGGTGCCCGGTCCGGGCCTCGTGGGGCGCACCGCCCGCATGTTTACCTCCGAGTAAACCCCACCGGGACGCAATTCGTCCGGCATGTTGCATCGAGTTAACCTTGCTCCGGCACCGCTGCCGGCCGACGACCACCGCTCGCGAAGCCCCTAGGGTGGACGGCGATGAACCCCTTCCACGTCGACTCATTTCTCGCCACCGGCGGCCTTGTCGGTCTGTGCGTGCTCATGTTCATCGAGACCGGCCTTTTGATCGGATTCGTCTTTCCCGGTGATTCGCTGTTGTTCACCGCCGGAGTGCTTGCTGCGCAGCCGAATCCGTTCGCCGACGTGTGGTGGTTGTGCGTGGTGGTGCCGTTGGCGGCCGCGTTGGGGGACCAATGCGGCTACTTCATCGGTCGTCGCGTGGGCCGCTCGGTCATCGAGGGGCGGATGATGCGCGCGGTCGGCCCGGAATACGTCGATCGCACGCATCGCTTCTTCCGGCGCTACGGCGCACTGACCGTGTTCTTCGGCCGGTTCATCGGCGTGGTCCGGACTCTGACGCCCCTGGTCGCCGGCTTCAGCGGGATGGGCCACCGGGTGTTCACGCTGTGCTCGCTGCTCGGCAGTGTCCTGTGGGCGTCGGGGCTGATCCTGGCCGGCTACTTTCTCGGGCACGTGCCCCTGATCCGCGACCACCTGGAGGTGTTCGTCATCGCTTCGATGCTCACGATCATCATCCCGATGGCCGTCGGGATCACCCGTCGGTGGCTGGCGAATCGTGGCAACCGCGCCCGGGAGGCCGACCGCCCGCCGGGTGGCGGGGAGGTCGAGTGAGCCCGGGACGGGGAACCTCAGCTGTAGAACGGCTCCTCACGACGCCCGGGTGTCGTCGCGAACTCGTCGGCGATGGCCGCGGCCAATTCGACGAAAGCATGTCGGGTCGGTTTGCTCACGAGTTCGAGGTCGACGTCGGCGCCCTCGGCGAGATGATCGTCGAACGGAATCGTCTGCACCGCACGGCATCGCGTGAGGAAGTGCTGGCCGAGTTGATCGGTGTCGATGGTCGACGATCCGGGCCGTGACGAACTGAGCACCACGACGGCCCGCGACACAAGGTGCGCGTGACCGTGGGCCTCGAGCCAATCCAGGGTGGCTGCCGCGCTGCGGGCGCCGTCGAGTGCGGGGGAGGACACGAGGATGATCGCGTTCGCGAGATCGAGCACTCCGTTCATCGCCGAGTGGCTCAGGCCGGTGCCGCAGTCGGTGATGATGATGTTGTAGAACCGCTGGAGAATGGTGATGACACCGCGGTACTCCTCCTCGCTGAATGCCTCGGCCATCGCCGGATCACGTTCGGAGGCAAGGACCTCCAGGCGTGACGGCGCTTGAGAGGTATGGGCGCGGACATCGCTGTAGCGGTACACGTTGTCGTCGGCGAGCAGATTGCGGACGGTGGACGCCGTCTGTTGCGGGATACGCTGGGACAACGTACCGAGATCAGGATTCGCGTCGACCGCGATCACCCGGTCGCCGCGCAGAGAGGCGAAGGTCGATCCCAAACCCACTGTCGTGGTGGTCTTTCCGACGCCGCCCTTCAAGGACAGCACCGCGATGCGGTAGTCGCCGCGGACCGGCCGGCGTAGTCGCTCGAGTAACTGCTGATACCGGACCTCGGTTGCCGAGTCGCCAGGGTTGATGGTTCCCGCCGAGATCGTGTGCACTGCACGGCGCCAACCGCGATTGGGTGGCCGACGTGCCTTGCGCAGCAACGCGACCTCGTCGAGGGCGGGTCCGGACTGATGCTCGGGTGGCCCGAAGCCGGTGGGCTGACCGAAACCGGCGGGCGGACCGAAGTCGGCGGCCTGCCCGAAACCGGACTGGGCCGCGGGAGGCGCGTATCCGTTCGGCGGCTGATGGTCGAACTCATTGGGGGCGTATCCATTTGGTGGATACGGTGGCGCCTGCGGGTCCGATGTCGGCGGGGCCGGCGGGTACGGACCGGGGTGCTGAACCGGTTCGTGCGCCCGAGGTTGCGGGACCGGAAATGGAGCAGCCGGATCGGGTGCTCCCGGAACCGATGGATACCCATGCGTCGGTGGATGCAGTGCTGGGCCCCTGAACTCAGGAGTGGCGAACTCGGGAGTGGCCTGCTCGGGAGTGACCTGCGGCGGCGTGGGCGCGGCTGCGGTGGCGGACGGAAAAGCCGCGTCGGCGTCCGGCGCCGACCCGGCCTGCGGCGCGAACTGCAACCACGGTGGGGTCGGCGGCATCTCGGAACCCTCCTGATTGCCGGCACCCGGTTGGTATCCGGGACCCTGTTGGTCCGCGGGGCCCTGTTGGTCCGCGGGGCCCTGACTCCCGGTGGTCGAGTCCCCGGTGTTGTCGTACATCATCGCTCTACTCCCCGTACGTATGGTCCCATCGTGGCCTGCGCCTCTGCGCTGTGGCACCGCGCGTCCGCCGGTTCGGCAGTCTACCCATGAGCGACCGATCGTGACCGGTCACCTCGGGTTCCGCCACCGCTCGCGCGCCGCCGGGAACGTGATGGGCAGCTCGTCGCCGACACCGCGGATGGCCGCAATCGATGCACGACCGGATTCCCTGCTCGACGGACCTGTGCGGACAAACCGGACAATTGGTGTGATATGTGGCATCATCTGATCTCACGATCGGCGGGGTCACCGGTGACGGCGTCAAGACAATTTTTCCCTTTTTGGTGGAACCAGGGCGGGACCCACTGCGTCAAACAAGGCATCGGTCACACAAGAGCATCGGTCACATACGGGCACGGGTGGGGGAAACGAAATGAACAGTGGACATCTCGGTATCACAGTCGAGGAGAGCTCGTCGGCCCGCTCGCGCGACGCGGGGGTATCGGTGGTCACCACGTCCACCGGACTGCCGTTGGCGATCAGCATCGATGACGCACGGTTGCGCAAGCATCCGCAGGCCTTGGCCGACGAGGTCTTGCGGCTGTGCAGGCAATCGGCCATGGCATCCGGGATCAGGCTCCGTGCGCGACTTCTGGATGCAGGTACTCCGCCCGAAGTGGTGGAGTCGCTCGGTCTGCCGCGGCCCGATGAGCTGGCAGCAGAGGAACTCCGCGACGATCACGGGTCCGACGCTCCGGTGTCCTGGCTGCGATCGGTGTGAGGACGCGATGAACCCGGCCATGGACGAACTGGAATCACGAGCGGCCACCCAGTTGGGAAGGCTGCACGACTTCGCCGATGGGCTCGCGCGGATACGGGTACGCGAGACCTCTGCCGATGATCTGATCACCGTCGAGGTGGACGGGTCCGGTGCGATGACAGGACTGTGGTTCGCCGACGGGGCCAACGAACTCGGTGGCGCGCGGCTCGGATCGGCGACCGTTGCGACCGCCATGCTCGCCGCGCAGCGGGCCTTCGCCGGGCGAGCGGCACTGACCGAGGACTTCACTGCGTCGTTCGCCGAGCTGGTGGAGTCGCCGGCCGCCGACGGTGGCAGCGCGGTGAGGACAGCACCGCTGTGAGGGCAGCAGCGCCGTGAGGGGCAACCCCCGCGGTGAGGGCAACAGCGTGCTCACCGACCCTGACGCCGGGTTTCAGGACGCCGGGTTCGTAGGCCGCCGGGGATGTAGGACGCGGGGATGTAAGACGAACAGCACTCGATTTTTCATGATGAGGGGGAGGCCATGAATCACGTGACGGTGACGCCGGAGGTCCTGGAGGGCTTCGCTGCGACCAACGCCGCGATCGGCACGGCGGTTGCTGCCGCCGGATCGGTCGACGCCGCCGCGAACACGGCGGTGATGATTCCGGTGTTCGGTCTGATCGGCCAGGAATTCCTGGCGGCGTTCATCACCGCCCAGGCCAACCATCTGCTGGCGGTGGGCAATCTGGCGGCCGTTCATGCGGCGACCGCGGCAAGCGCGCTCGGCGGGCTGGCCGAGTTCGAGTCCGTCGACGCCGCGGCGGCCGCGAGACTGCGGTCGGTCCGGTGACCGCACAGTCGTCCTCCGCGCCACCCGACGTCCCGGCGCTGACCGAGATGTCGGTCAACGATCTGATCGCGGCGACTCCGCTGGGGCCGATACTCGATCGGCCGGTCGGCGAGGTCCTGGCCGGACTGGGTCTCGGGCCACTGCCGGAATTTCCGCCGCTACCACCGCTTCCGGGGCTGCCACCGCTTCCGGTCATCGACGTCGGACTGCTGGTGAAGCCGATCACCGACCTGCTCGGTGGATTCGGCACGGGCGAATTGTCCACGGCGGACTTCGACCCCACCATGATCTTCCAGGGCTTGTCCACGGTGCTCGATACCTCGATGTCGATGGCTCAGGGGGCGATGCAGATCGCCGATGAACTGTGGAGCGGGCAGAGTACCGTGTCGGCGGTCGCCAAGACCGGAGCGGCGAGTGTCAACAGCGGGCAGCTCGCGGTACAGGGCAGTGGCATGTCCTTCGACATCCAGGCAGCCGCCGGCATCGTTGCCGCCGGACTGGCGGTCCTGCAGGCGATCCTTGCCGCGACGATCGCCAAGATCACCGCGGCGATCACCTTGACCGGACCGGCAGCGCTCCCGCTCACGGTCAGCCTCGCCGGTCTCGGGCTTTCCGAGGCGACCGCGGCCGTCGCGGCCACCCGTGCCCAATTGCTTGCGCCCACAACACACATGGCGATCAACGGCGCTCCGGTTCCGGTCACGAATGCGCCTACGGGCACTGCCGGCGCCGGCCCGTCCCCGTTCGCTCTGGCCGGCACGATCCTCGAGGCCATGGCGCCGGTGGTATCGGCGGCCACCGAGGTCCCGTCAATGCTCACCGCGCCACTGCAAGAGATGCGCGCGGCTGACGGCGCCGCCGTCCGTCCGGCCGCCTACGTCGCACCCGATACCGGCGGATCCGGCCCAGCGGGTCCCGGTGGTGGTCCTGCCGGGCTCGGCATGGTGGGAGTGGGCGCCGGCGTTCGCGGGGGCGGTGGTGGACTCGGTGCGGTCGCCGCACCGCTCGGCTCGGCGCGACCATCGGTGCCGGTCTCCGGCGCGACCGAACCGGCCGGCTTCACCCCTGGTACGAGCCCGCGTACGGCCACCGCCGCGGCGGCCCCGATGCCGGCCTCGATGGCCCCGGTGGCGGCGGCCGGGGCCGCGCGGGGTGCCGGGACCGCCGATGAGGCATACGAGGTACCCGACTATCTCGTGACCGAGGGCAACGGACATCACATGGTCGGTGTCGTCTCGGGTGTGGCGCCGGCGGTATTCGGTGCCGACCCGGTCGCCGAGGTCGGCCCCCACACCGACATCGAGTTACGGCTCGCTCCGCCCGGACCCACACCATGATCGGCGATCGCCGGCCTCGTCGCCGCCAGTTCGCGCAACCACTCACCCACCATCGGAGACAGCGATGACACAGCCGCACCCGGCACCCCGGAATCTCGATGTGGACACCGATGAATTGGCCAGGGCCGCAGCCGATCTCGAACGTCTGGCGCTCTCGCTCGAGGGGACGCTCGCCCGGCTGGTTTCGGCCACCCGCGTGGTGGCGTCGGGCCGCGACGAGGTGTCGGCGGCGGTCGCGACCTCGGCGACCGAGGGAGCCGCCCGGTTCGGGGGCGATGCGTATTCGGGCGTATCCCGATTACGCAACGTCGCGGCGACATTGCGAGCCCAGGCGGGCGGCTTCGATGCCGCAGACGAGCACGCCGCGACGCGCCTGCGCGACTGATTCGGATCGCGCCGCGACCCGGCCGGAACCACCTATCGCGGCCGTCGGCATCACAACCACCGGTCACAACCACCACCGGGTCATGAGCACGGAATAGGCGAACACGACAGAGATGGGAGGAGCATCGATGACGGGATTCACCGCGGTCAGGTGGGAGGCACGTACCAGCCGCCGCCTTGCCGGCGATCTGTACGCGGGACCGGGCGCGGCGCCCCTCGCGGATGCGGCGATGGCGTGGACTTCGCTGGCCGGCGAGTTCGCCGGCGCGGCAATCGAATACGCATCGGCTCTGGCCCGGTTGCGGGTCCATTGGCGCTCCGAGGCTTCGTCGATCGCCTTGGATCGACTCGCCGGCCTGGTCGGGTGGCTCACCGAGATGGCGGCGCAGGCGACGGCCGCCGCGGCGATGACCGAAGCGCAGTCGCTCGCCGTGACGGTGGCGCGCCTGGCGATGCCCGATCCGGCCGAGGTCGACCTCGTCGACGGTCTGGCCCACGCGGCGTCGGTGACTGCCTCGGTGATCCCGATCGCCGGCGGCGCGGCCGCATATGCCGAGCGTGCTGTCCACGACCAGCGGCTGCGCGCCGCACAGGTGATGGCGGCCTACGAGAGCGCCTCCGAACCGGTCGCTCGGCCCTGGCATACCGTCGGCCACGCGCCGGAGCTGATCCCCGAACAGTTCCCGGCGACGTCGAAACATGGCCCAGGACAAGTAGAGACGGTCGCCGAGTCGCCATCGCCGCAGCCCGGTGCCGGGATCGCGGTGCCGACCGTGCTGACCGCATCGGCCGGTCCGCGCGGCTCGTATACGCCGACGATGCCGGCATCGGCACCTGCGGCCACGACCCCGGCGCCACCGAACGCGCCCGCCCCCTCGGTGTCGCCGGTTTCCCCGACGGTGCCGCCACCGATGTCGTCGATGATCCCTGCCGGCGATCGAGGAATGCAGCGGGTCGACGCACCGGCCGGCGACGCAGAGGCCGTCGAGGCGCAGTCGCTTCCGGAGAACTGGGCCGAGGTGGCCGTCCACGCCACCGGGCTGGTCGATGCCACCGCACTCGACACCAGGTACGTGCACCAGCGCCTGACGCTCGACGGCGGGGGAATGCCATGATCGCCACCACCACCGCACCCCGGCATCTCGAGCCCGCGGCGCTGCGCAGACTCGGTGAGCTGTGCGGCATCACCACCTGGCCCGTGGTCCTCGACCTCTGGCCGGTCGACGACGACGAAACCGCTCATGCCCATTCCGCGGCCGCCCTGGACCGAGTGCTCGATCAGTGCGGCGTGCTCACCGCCGGAGCACCCACGGTCTGGACCGACACCGTCCTGTCCGTACTCGCCCGTCCCGATCACGAGCTCGAGATACGCAGGTTCGCAAGCGGTTCGGTGGTACGCGCCACTCTCGCGCGGCGCGGGCACGACCACGTGCTCGCGGTCCGCGATGGCGAGGTGATCGAGTTGCAGGTCCTCGACGTCGTCGACGCCGGCACACTCGGCGCGGTCGTGCGGCGGTTGTGCGGGCCGCACCCACCCATGGACTTCGGCGAGGTGAGCGTCCCCACCCGCGAACTCGGTGAACGCTTCGGAACCTGTACCGACGCCGCGGCGGTGACCGCGGCCTTGCGTTCGTGGGGTGCCACCCCGTCCGACGCCGTCCGCGTGGCCGACGCGTTCTACTCGGCCGGCGCGCGATGGGAGATCGTCGCGGCCACGCGAACCGGCGGAACACTCATCCAGACTTCTGGGGCCATCGGCATCATCGATTCAGGCGCAGGCCGGATCCTGATGGGCCTCAGCGCATCTCCCGATGCTCGACTCTGGACCACCATCACCCCGGGCAGCGGATACCGGATCGGTCAGGCCGTCATCCGGCTGATCGAGACGCTGCCCGGGCAGCGGTGGTTCGGCATGAGTGGCGGGATTCCCCGACAACAGCGTCACCGGGGGGAGATCAGCGCCTATCCAGCCGGATAGCGCTTCGGGGGCATCGCCACGTCGGTGCCGAATCTATGAGGAGAAGCACCATGAATCTCGATGGAGCAGTCGATGTCGATATCGCGTCGGGTCAGGCGACGGCGCAATCGGTCTCGCAGATCGTCGACGACATGCAGGCGGTGATCCGTCAGATCGCCAGTGCCGCATCGACTGGGGTCTCCAGTTGGAACGGGCGGGCGTCGAATGCGTTCGACAACACCCATTCCGATTGGAATTCGTCGGCGAGGGCACTCAACACCGCGCTCGACGACATCCGCAATCAGCTGACCGCTGGTTTCGGCGGCTACGAGGACAACGACTCGCAGGCCGCGGGTGGGTTCGGCGGCGCGGGTCCGTTGCGCCTGTAGGTCCGATGCGGGTGGCGGAATCGGCCGCGTCCCGCGACCGCACCGACCGCCGACGTTCGACACATCACCGAAGCGGCACATCACCGTCAATCGACACATCACCGTCAATCGACATATCACCGGCAAATCGACACATCACCGAAAGGAATTCCCCATGTCCGGGAGAATCAAGTACGACTTCGCCGCCCTCGGCGACCTCGAAGGCGGACTGAGCGCGCAGTTCGGCCGTCTCGAAGACCTGGCAGGCCAACTGAAGACGCAGGTGGCCGCGCTCGACGGCAACTGGCGCTCACCCGGGGCCAAACAGGCCTACGATGCCGCCCAACAGAACTGGGACCGCGTGTTCGCGCAGTCGCGGGAACAGCTGCTCGGCATCCAGCGGGGCGTCACGAATGCACGCACCGTCATGAACGAGACCGACTCCTCGATCGCGCGCGGCTTCGGAGGAATGGTCTAGCGTTTTCGTGTTCGGCCTCCGGCGGTCCTGCCGTGGCATCGCCGCCACGGCAGGGCCCGCCACGGGCAGGTTGTCGCTAGAGTTCGGTGTGTTCACCAGCGTGCCGGATTTCCGGCGAATGAGAGGGTCAGCACTTGTCCGCCGAAGGTTCCAAGAAAGCGATCGTCGCCGCGTTATGCGCCAACGGCGGGATCGCCATCGCCAAGTTCGTCGGGTTCGCCATCACCGGCTCCTCGTCGATGCTCGCCGAGGGCGTGCACTCTGTCGCCGACACCGCCAATCAGGGCTTGCTGCTCATCGGCCAGCAACGTGCCGGGCGGCGAGCCGACCGGCTACATCCTTTCGGATATGGGCGTGACCGCTACTTCTACTCGTTCGTTGTCGCGCTCGTCATCTTCGCGCTCGGCTCGCTTTTCGCGCTCTACGAGGGTGTCGAGAAGATCATCCACGCCCACGACCACGGCCTGGAGTCGCCACTTGTCGCAGTGGTCATCCTGCTCGTCGCGATCTGCCTGGAGGGCTACAGCTTCTCGACCGCGGTCCGCGAATCGCGACCTCTCAAGGGTCCGGCGAGTTGGTGGCGATTCATCCGCAACTCACGTAATCCGGAACTGCCGGTCGTCCTGCTCGAGGACTCGGGGGCACTGATCGGTCTGGTCCTCGCGCTCGGCGGCGTCGGCCTGACCATGGCGACCGGTGACCCGATCTGGGACGGCATCGGCACCGTCTGCATCGGCGTGCTGCTCGGCATCATCGCGATCGTGCTCATCGTGGAGATGAAGAGCCTCTTGATCGGTGAGGGCGCCACCGAGAGCGAGCAAGCCGCGATCATGACCGCGCTCACCGCCGACGGCGTCGAGCGCGTCATCCACATCAAGACCCAGTACCTCGGGCCGGAGGAGATGCTCGTCGCGGCGAAGATCGCGATGCCCGCACACGCCGATCTGGCGACCGTCGCCCGAACCATCGACTCCGCCGAGTCGCGGGTGCGCGCCGCGGTGCCGCAGGCCCGGGTGATCTACCTCGAGCCCGACCTGGACCGCGCGGCCGCGGCACCCGTATCCGCGCCGAAAGCCCCGTGAGCCCCGGTCGCGTCGGCTAGCGTCGAGACCACCGCACCTGTCGGCAAACACGCTCGCCGGGACCGCCGTTCGACTCGGCGTCCCGGCGTGTGAGCCCACGAGGAGAGAGGCCGAGGCTGATGGCGAATCCGTTGACCCGGGTCAAATCGGTGGAACAATCGATGGCCGACGCCGATGAGCCCGGACATCGATTGCGCAAGAACCTGACCGCGCTGGATCTGATCGTCTTCGGGGTGTCGGTGGTGATCGGCGCCGGCATCTTCACCGTGACCGCCTCCCAAGCCGGCAACAATGCCGGCCCGGCGATTTCGCTGGCATTCGTCATGGCGGCGATCGCATGCGGCCTCGCCGCGGTCTGTTATGCCGAGTTCGCCTCGGCGGTGCCGGTCGCCGGTTCGGCATACACGTTCGGCTACGCGACCTTCGGGGAGCTCCTGGCGTGGATTCTCGGCTGGGATCTCGTCCTCGAGTTCGCCGTCGGCGCGGCCGTGGTCTCCAAGAGCTGGTCGAGCTATCTGGGAAACTTCCTGCACTCCTTCTTCCCGTCGGTGGACAAGGACGTGCACGCGGTGTCGCTGGGTGGTGGGTGGAGTTTCGACTGGGGTGCGGTCCTCGTCGTCGCCGTCGTCACCGTCCTGCTCGTGATGGGAACCAAGCTGTCGTCCCGGTTCTCGGCCGTCATCACCGCGATCAAGGTGTCGGTGGTGTTGCTGGTGATCATCGTCGGCTTCTTCTACGTCAAGTCGAGCAACTACACACCGTTCGTCCCGCCGTCGGAGGGTGGCGGTGACGCGGCGAAATCCGTTGACTCGTCACTGTTCTCATTGGTCAGCGGCGCCGGTGACACCTCCTACGGCTGGTATGGCGTGCTGGCTGCGGCCTCGATCGTGTTCTTCGCGTTCATCGGTTTCGACGTGGTCGCCACCACCGCCGAGGAGACGCGCAACCCGCGCAAGGACGTGCCGCGCGGCATCTTCGGGTCGCTCGTCATCGTGACGGTGCTCTATGTGCTCGTCACCGTCGTGGTGACCGGCATGGTCAACTACAAACAACTCGCCGGTACCGGCACGGACTCCAAGAACCTCGCCGATGCCTTCGCCCTCAACGGGGTGACCTGGGCGGAGAAGGTGATCGCGATCGGCGCGCTCGCGGGCCTGACGACGGTGGTGATGGTCCTGATCCTGGGCCAGTCCCGGGTGTTGTTCGCGATGTGCCGCGACGGGTTGCTGCCGCGGCCGATGGCCAAGACGAATCCACGATTCGGGACACCGGCCCGGCTGACCATCCTCATCGGAATCGTGGTGGGTGTGGTCGCCGGCTTCTTCCCGATCGACAAGCTCGAGGAGATGGTGAACGTCGGTACGCTGTTCGCGTTCATCGTCGTCGCCGGCGGGGTGATCATCCTGCGGCACACCCGACCTGATCTCCAGCGCGGCTTCACCGTGCCCGGCGGACCGATCATCCCGGTACTCGCGATCGTCGCCTGTTTGTGGCTGATGCTGAATCTGTCGGCGCTGACCTGGATCCGGTTCGTCGTCTGGATGGTGATCGGGGTGGCTGTGTACTTCCTCTACGGCATGCGGCATTCGATGGTCGGCAAACGCGAGCGTGGTGAGGTGCCCGGCGCGGACAACGCCGTGGCCGCCGGTCCGGCGGGCGATCGGGAACTCTGAGCGCATCGACCGGCCGGGAAAGGCCGCACCGGGCAGCGCGCCGGTGACGTCCGATAGCCTGTTCGTCAGGTCTCTTCGTGGTGCCGTCGGTGCGCTGAAGCTTGTGCGTGAAGCCCTGCTCGCCGGCGTGCGACGCGACGAGCCACACCGATTCACCGAGCCACACCGATTCACCGAGCCACACCGATTCACAAAGGGGACCAGATGACCATGGTGCAGAACGACGCACCGCACGCAGACTCCGTCAACGGCATCGACTTCAAGGTTGCCGATCTGACGTTGGCCGACTTCGGACGCAAGGAGATCGGACTCGCCGAACACGAGATGCCCGGTCTGATGTCGCTGCGGCGTGAATACGCCGAGGTCGCGCCGCTCAAGGGAGCGCGGATTTCGGGTTCGCTGCACATGACGATCCAGACCGCCGTGCTCATCGAGACGCTCGTGGCGCTCGGCGCCGAGGTTCGCTGGGCATCCTGCAACATCTTCTCCACGCAGGATCATGCTGCCGCGGCGGTCGTGGTGGGGCCGCACGGCACCCCCGACGATCCCAAGGGTGTGCCGGTGTTCGCCTGGAAGGGCGAAACCCTCGAAGAGTACTGGTGGGCCGCCGAGCAGATGCTCACCTGGCCCGCCGGCGCCGGGAGCGAAGCGAACGGGTCGGATGAACCGCGCCCCGCCAACATGATCCTCGATGACGGCGGCGACGCCACCATGCTGGTGTTGCGCGGTGCCGAGTTCGAGAAGGCCGGTGTCGTTCCGCCCGCCGACGACAACGATCCCGCCGAATACAAGGTGTTCCTCGAGTTGCTGCGCAACAGCTTCGAGGCCGACAAGAGCAAGTGGTCGACGATCGCCGAGTCGGTTCAGGGCGTCACCGAGGAGACGACGACCGGCGTGCTGCGGCTCTACCAGTTCGCCGCAGCCGGTGAGTTGGTGTTCCCGGCGATCAACGTCAACGATTCGGTCACCAAGAGCAAGTTCGACAACAAGTACGGCACTCGGCACTCGCTGATCGACGGCATCAACCGGGGCACCGACGTCCTGATCGGCGGCAAGAAGGTGCTGATCTGCGGCTACGGTGACGTCGGCAAGGGCTGCGCGGAGTCGCTGTCGGGCCAGGGCGCGCGCGTGCAGGTCACCGAGGTCGACCCGATCAACGCCCTGCAGGCACTGATGGACGGCTTCGACGTGGTCACTGTCGAGGACGCGATCGGCGATGCCGACATCGTCGTCACCTCGACCGGCAACAAGGACATCATCCTGCTCGAACACATGAAGCGGATGAAGAACCAGGCCATCCTCGGCAACATCGGCCACTTCGACAACGAGATCGACATGGCAGGCCTCGAGCGGTCGGGTGCCAAGCGCATCAACATCAAACCGCAGGTCGACCAGTGGGTCTTCGACGACGGCCACTCGATCATCGTGCTCAGCGAAGGCCGTCTGCTCAACCTCGGCAATGCGACCGGGCACCCGTCGTTCGTGATGAGCAACAGCTTCTCCAACCAGGTGATCGCGCAGATCGAGCTGTGGACCAAGAGCGACGAATACGACAACGAGGTGTACCGGCTGCCCAAACACCTCGACGAGAAGGTTGCACGTATTCACGTGGAAGCGCTCGGCGGCACACTGACCAAGCTCACCAAGGAGCAGGCCGAGTACATCAACGTCGACGTCGAGGGACCGTACAAGCCGGAGCATTACCGGTACTGATCTCCGCCGATGTCAAACGTTGCTGCCCCGCTCGCAATCGAGCGGGGCAGCAACGTTTTTCATCCGTGGACGGTGACCCGCCGATCAGGCGGTGACCGCCGGTTCGGCGCCCGGGCAGTAGTACCAGGTGGAGTTCTCGCGCTCGAAGCTCACCGCGTCCTGCTTGCTGCTCGACCGCTGCGGCCCCACCTCGAGGTGGGTCTCGATGGTGGATTGCGCCACGTCGCCGTTGACCGAGGTGACGGCCAATCGTTCGAGGACGAGATTGCCCTGTTCGGTCGGCGCCTGCACCGCCGGGCGGGCTGCGCTGCACACGGCGGCCTGCATCTGGCCGACGTTGCGGGCATTGGCCGCTTCGATGTAGCGCTGCATCGCCGTGGCCAGCGCATATGCGGTCGCCGAACCACCGTCGGGTGCGCCGCCGGCATCCGGCGAGGTGGGCACGCTGGGCGTGCCGGGGTCGGGCGAGGTGGCGATGCCGCCGCCAGGAGTCGGCGTCGTGACGGGATTGCCGTCGGCGACGGTGTTGTCGGCGCTTCCGGTGTTCACCACGATCAGGGTCACGGCCAGTGCCACGATGGCGATCACCGCGAGCACCCCGGCGCCGATCGCGGCCAGCGCACCGTTGTTGCGTGGGCCCTTTTTCGGCGGCGGCATCCCCACATTCGGGGGTGCGCCGAACGGTGGGCCCGCGGCGTACGGCCCCGGTCCGTGGGTCGGGGGGCCGGGCGGTACGAACGGCGCGCGCGGTGGCTGCGACGGGTAAGGCTGTGGTGCGAACGGCTGAACTGAATATGGTTGCGCAGGTACCGGATTCGGGCGCGGTGGCGCCTGGTACGGATGTGCTGCCGGGGCCTGTGTTGGTGCTTGTGACGAGAACTGCTGCACCGCAAGGCTGTTGGGCGAGGATACCGGCGGGATCGGATATGCCGTCGTCGGCGCGTCCGCGCCCGCCGTCATCGTTCGAGTCGGCATCTGACCCGGATCCGGTGTCGGCGCGGCCGGTGCCGGCCCGGACGGTGTCGGATCAGGTGCCGACGGAGTGACGTCCGCAGCGGCCGCGTCCGGTGACTCCGGGGCCGACTCCTGCGGGGGAACGCCACCGCGGGGCGGCGGATAGGTCATATGTTTTCCTCGCGACGTGGGTGCAGCCCAGGCTATCGGACGTTGCTGCACGCCGTCACGAGAGTCATTCAGGCTGTGGATCAATACGGTGGGCGCTGTCGGCGGAGAGGTCGGCGCCCTCAGCGATGCTCGACGAGCAGATCGCCCAGTTCGGCGGGATCGGCGCCGGCCACCTCGCTCCACGGCGATGCCCACCCCGACCGGGCGAGGTCGCGGTACACGGCGTCGACGCTGCGTTGCAGATCGGAATCGCGCTCGTAATGGTCGCGGGGGCGCGACGGATCGTCGGCCGAGCGGGCGCGCGCACGGCGCATCGCGACCTCTGCGGGAACGCCAAGCAACAAGGTGTGGTCGGGGCGGGGCAGACCGAAGCGCCCGAACTCGAGGTCGCGTACCCAGGCGACGACCTCGCCGTCGGCGCCCTGATCGAGGCGGGCGGCGCTATAGGCGGCGTTGGATGCGACGTATCGGTCGGCGACGACGATGTCGTTGGCGTCGAGAGCGGACCGGATCTCCGGTGCCGCGGCTTGACGATCGAGGGCGAACAACAGGGCCATCGCGTAGACGCTGTCACGCAGATCGCCGTGCTCGCCGTGCAGCGATTCGGCGGCGATGTCGGCGAACACCGAACGGTGATAGCGGGGAAAGGCGAACGCGGCCACTGTGAGACCGCCTTCGCGCCAACGCCGCACCAAGCCCGTGACCAGCGTGTTCTTGCCGGCGCCGTCGAGTCCTTCGACGGCGATGAGACGACCCACGATGCGCTCCTGCAATTGCTCGGGCCCGGTGGCAAAGGCGCCCCGGCGCAGACGTCCGGCGCGTCGATCACGCCCGGATGGTCACAACAGTGTCACCATTGTGACCATGAAGCCACGGATCCTCGTCGTCGATGATGACGCGGCGCTCGCCGAAATGCTGACGATCGTGCTGCGCGGCGAGGGGTTCGAGCCGTTCGTGGTGGGTGACGGCACGCAGGCGCTGACCGCGGTCCGCGAGATCCGGCCGGATCTGGTGCTTCTCGATCTCATGCTCCCGGGGATGAACGGTATCGACGTCTGCCGGGTGCTGCGCGCCGATTCGGGTGTCCCGATCGTCATGCTGACCGCCAAGACCGACACCGTCGATGTGGTGCTCGGCCTGGAGTCCGGCGCCGACGACTACATGGTCAAGCCATTCAAGCCGAAGGAACTCGTCGCGCGGGTGCGGGCCCGGTTGCGCCGCACCGACGAGGAGCCCGCCGAACTGTTGTCGATCGGTCCGGTGGAGATCGACGTGCCGGCACACAAGGTCACCCGCGACGGCGTCCCGATCTCGCTGACCCCGCTCGAATTCGACCTGCTCGTCGCGCTGGCCCGCAAGCCGCGGCAGGTGTTCACTCGGGACGTGTTGCTCGAGCAGGTGTGGGGCTACCGGCATCCGGCCGACACTAGACTCGTCAACGTGCATGTTCAGCGATTGCGCGCAAAGGTCGAGACCGATCCGGAGAACCCCGAGATCGTGCTGACGGTGAGGGGGGTCGGCTACAAAGCCGGACCGCCGTGATCGGCCGTAACAGACGACGCGTCAACAGCACCTTCGGACGTCTGTCCCGCACCGCGAGCCGTATCGGTTCGGGCTTTGCCCGGGTCTGGCGGCGCTCGCTGCAGTTGCGGGTCGTGATGTCGACGTTGGTGCTGTCTTTTGTGGTGCTCTTGATTCTCGGGTTCGTGCTGATGAGTCAGATCACCGACCGGTTGCTCGACGTCAAATTGACCGCGGCGACCGAGGAGATCGAGCGGGCCCGGTCGTCGGTGGAGCGCGATCTCGCCGGCGGCGACGGCAACATGTCGATACAGAATCGGCTGCGCCAGACCCGATCGCTGCTGACCGACCGCGACATCGACAGCGGCCAGGCGTCGGGCAACGTCGGCACCTTCGATACGGTGCTCATCGTTCCGGGCCGGGGCGCCGACGGTGCGATAACCGGGGTGGGTCCGGTCTCGGAGATCCCACAGAACCTGCGTGACATGGTGCAGGGCGGTCAGATCGCCTACCAATACTCGTCGGTGGCCAATTCCTCGGGTGGCACCGAGCCCGCACTGATCATCGGCTCGCCGACCAACGCGTCGGTGCCGGGCCTGGAGTTGTACCTCGTGTTCCCGCTGACCACCGAGAACAGCACCGTCGATCTGGTGCGCGGCACGCTGCTGACCGGTGGCGTCGTACTACTGGGATTGCTGGCCGCCATCGCCTGGCTGGTGTCGCGGCAGGTGGTGATCCCGGTGCGGTCGGCCTCGCGCATCGCGGTCCGGTTCGCCGACGGACGGCTCAAGGAACGCATGCCGGTACGTGGCGAGGACGATATGGCGCGGTTGGCGATGTCGTTCAACGACATGGCCGAGAGCCTGTCCAAACAGATCACCCACCTCGAGGAGTTCGGCGGTCTGCAACGACAGTTCACCTCCGATGTCAGCCACGAGTTGCGCACCCCGCTCACCACGGTCCGCATGGCCAGCGACGTCCTCTATGAAGGCCGCGACGAACTCGATCCGGTGCGCCGGCGGTCGGTGGAATTGCTGGACAAAGAACTCGATCGCTTCGAGACACTGCTCAACGAGCTGCTCGAGATCTCCCGCCACGATGCGGGGATGGCCGAACTGGCCGCAGAGCGGATGGACATGGCGATCCCGATCGACGCGGCGTTGTCGACGGTGTCGCATCTGGCGGAGGAGACCGGCACCGAGCTGGTCCTCGATCTGCCGGCCGAGCCGGTTCTCGCCGAGATCGATCCGCGCCGCGTCGAACGCATTCTGCGCAACCTGCTGGCCAACGCGATCGACCACGGCGAACGCAAGCCGGTGACGCTCACCATGCGCTCCGACGGGGATGCGGTCGCGATCACGGTTCGCGACCAGGGCATCGGCCTGCGACCGGGGGAGGAGAAGCTGGTCTTCAACCGGTTCTGGCGTTCGGATCCGTCGCGATTCCGGCGCTCCGGGGGTACCGGGCTGGGGCTGGCGATCAGCATCGAGGACGCGCGGCTGCACCAGGGACGTCTGGAGGCGTGGGGCGAACCCGGCCAGGGAGCCTGTTTCCGGCTGACGTTGCCGCTGATACGCGGCCACAAGGTATTGGGCAGCCCGCTGCCACTGAAGGCGGCGGGGTCGACCAAGGTCAAGACCCTCCCCAAGCCGGTACGTGTGGAAGGGGCAGCCGGTGGTGAGTGATCTCGGACGGACCGGGGCGAGCCGACGTCTGCTGTTGCCGATCCTGTGCGTCATCGCAGCGCTGCTCGCCGCGTGCGGCGGCATCCCCGACGACTCGTTGCCGCAGCCCATCAGTTCCTTTGCGCGGGAGGGCCCGACCAACGCCGTCCCGGCGCCGCAGCCCGACATGGATCCGGAGGCGCTGGTCCGGGCGTACCTCAAGTCCACTGCCGCACCGACCGACGCACATGCGGCCGCCCGCAAATTTCTCACGCCGTCGACCGCGGCACAGTGGGACGAGCGTGGCGACGCCATCATCCTCGATGACATCAACACCTACGTCGATCAACGCAGCCAGACCGCGGTCCGGATGCGACTCGTCGGTGACAACGTCGGCGTCCTGAAGGCCGACGGGCAACTGCTGCCGGCGACCGGGCAGGTCGAGGCGACCCTGACCCTGACCCGGGTCGGCAATCAGTGGCGCATCGACGGCACCCTGCCGGACCGCACGATGATCGACCGCAACCAGTTCGAGGTGAGCTATCGGTCGGCGTCGATGTACTACAGCGACCCCGCCCGCACACATCTGGTACCCGATCCGCGGTGGCTCTACGGCGGCTCGGATTCGGATGCGACGACATTGATGAATACGCTGATCGGCGGACCGGCCGGTGATCTGTCGGCCGGGGTGGATTCGGCACTGCCGACCGGCGCTGCGCTGCATGGTCCGGTGTCCGCCCTGCCCGGTGGTGGGGTGCGCATCGGATTCACCGGCATCGGCAATCTATCCAGCAGGGACCGCAATCTGCTTGCAGCACAGGTCATCTGGACCCTCAACGGGGCTGACATCGGCGGTCCGTACGTCATCGATGCCGACGGCGCACCCCTGGTGGCCGAGCGCGCCGACGGCTGGCAGACCACCGATGTGCGCACCTTCGATCCGAGCGTGCAGCCCACCACCGACGTGGGGCTCAACCTCATCCGCGACGGCGCGTTGCTCAAGGTGATCGACAACGGCACGGCACCGGTGGCCGGTCCGCTGGGTTCGGGTCGGTCGCTGCGGTCGGCGTCGATCTCGGCCGACGGCCGGCGGGTCGCGGCGGTGCTCGCCGGGGACGGGCCGGGCGCACGGCTGAATCTGGCCGTCGGCGACTACGGGGAGGCGCCGGCGACGATCGCATCGGGAGCGTCGGTGACCCGGCCGTCGTTCGGCCCCGACGGCGACACCGTGTGGGCGGTCGTCGACGGCCGCCCCATCGAGTGGCGCCGCGACGATGCCGGCGGGGCCCGGGTCCTCGACGTCGACGCCGGGCAGGTCGGCGCGCTGGTCCGGGGACCGATCACCGAACTGCAGATCGCGCCGGACGGGGTGCGCGCTGCGATGATCGTGGCCGGGCAGGTGGTGTTCGCGGTACTCGCCGCCAACGCCGAAGGGCAGTTGACGCTGGACCAGCCGAAGATGGCGGCATACAACATCGGCAACCGTGCGGTCTCGCTGGATTGGGCCTCGCCGACCACCGTGATGATCGCCCGGGATGCCACCGACTCGCCGGTGGTGCAGGTGTCGATCAGCGGTACGCCGGCGGTCGGCCTGCTCAGCGGCAACGTCTCGCCGCCGGTGACCGCCGTCGTCGCCAACCCGACCACGGTCTACATCGCCGACCAGCGTGGCGTGCTGCGGCTCGGCAGTACGAACGGACAGGCCGACGAGTACTGGACCGAGGTGGAGCCCGCGATGCGGCCGGGCACGATTCCCGTCATCCCCTGAGGCGCGGAACTCACGCTCCGGCCAGCACGACCACGGCACCGATCTCGACGCCGTGCGCTCGGCAGGTGCGGACGGACTCGGCTGCGGTGGCGCCGGTGGTCAGCACATCGTCGACGAGGATCACCGCGCCGCGCGGGAGCCGGCGTCCGGTGCGCATCCGGATGCTGCCACGCAGGTTGGCGCGCCGATCCCGGGCGCCGAGACCGGCCGAATCCCGCGTGGTCATCGAGGTGACGAGCAGCGGTTGCACCCGGGCCCGCGGGCCGATGCGTGCGGCCGCGGCCGCCGCCACCGCGGTCACCGGGTCACCCCCGCGTCGCCGCGCCGCGAGTCGGCGCGTCGGCGCGGGGACCAGATGCAATCGCGTGGCATCGGGCATCTCACCCCACCGGGCCAGGGTGATCACCGCCTCGGCCAGGGCCGCGCCCAGCGGTGTGGCGAGGTCACGGCGTCCGTGTTCCTTCATCGCGATGATCGATGCGCGCAGCGGGCCGCGGTAACGGCCCACCGACCACACCGGCACGGGCAGCGCCACCCGCGGGTGCAACTCGACGGGGGCGTCGGCCACCCGGGCCGCGCAGTCGGCGCACCAGTCGACACCCGCACATCCGCAGCCGCCGCAGACGCGTGGCAGCACGAGGTCAGCGCCCTCGATGCTCACCCTGGTCGCCGCGGAGGCGAAGGCAGACCACCGTGACGGGTTCGCGCGTGCCGGGCCGGTCGTCATCGGATGAGCGTCGCATCCGCCGACGGTGCCGCGGGCGCGGTGGCACGTGATGCGTCACCCCGGGTGTGGACGGCGGTGGATCGGTGGATGACGTGGGTGGCGAGGGTGCGCGAGCACCGGCGTTGTCGGCCATTGCTCCCTCGCCTCGCGCGACGCACCGCGGGCGAAACGTGGCCGGAGCGCGAACATCCGACTACGGTCAGAGGTACAAGAGGTTGATTGGTCACCGCGGACCGCTCAGCGGCGCTCCGCGCCGGGAGGTGAGGCCACTGCAAATGGGTGCCGACCGTCGGTCGGCACTGATTCGGTTCCTGCTCCCCATCCTCATGCCCATATCTGCCGGACTGGTCGAAGCCACCAGGCGTTCATTCGAAACTGTTGGGCGCCAGCACTTCTCGTAACCTCTTGAGTGCGCGTGGGTCGTCGTATCCGATATCGGCATCGCGAGGCAGGGATGCACTTTCCACCGAGGAGGTAGCTCATGTCATCTGTGATCCACCGCAAGGGCCAGCGCGAATCCAAGGTCGCCGCCGTCGACGACATCGACAACCGATCCGCGTTCGTCGTACCACCGGGCACGGTGGAACCCGACGAACCCGCCGAACCCACCGCCACGGTCATGTTCAGTGGCCGCAACGTCGAAATCCCCGACCACTACCGGGTCTTTGCCGGCGACAAGCTCGCCCGGCTCGAACGGTACGACCCCACCATCTTCCGCTTCGACGTCGAACTGAACCACGAGCGCAACCGCCGCCAGTCCAAGGCATGTCAACTGGTGGAACTCACCGCGACGGGCAAGGGGCCGGTGGTCCGCGCCCAGGCCTGCACCGAGAACTTCTACTCGGCACTCGAGTCCGCGCTGGACAAGCTCGAGTCGCGGCTGCGCCGGGTCAAGGATCGCCGCAAGGTGCACTACGGCAACCGTCGCCCACTCTCCGTGGCGCAGGCCACCGAGGTCGGTGCTCCGCCGCTGCGCGACAACCAGTTGTCGGTCGATGCGGCCCCGTCCCGTGACGGGGCGCCCGAACGGCAATGGGACGACGGAGTCGCCGAGCGCAGTCCCGGCCAGATCGTGCGCGTCAAGGAACATCCGGCCGTGCCGATGACCGTCGATGACGCGCTCTATGAGATGGAACTCGTCGGACACGACTTCTTCCTGTTCCACGACAAAGAGGCCGACAGGCCGTCGGTCGTCTATCGACGTCACGCCTTCGACTACGGGTTGATCCGGCTCGCCTGACGCCCCGATGTCTCCGGGGTGGTGCGGCCCGCTCGGGCGGCACCACCCCGGGACCGCGGTGATATCCGGCGCAGCCGATCAGACCATGCTCAGCCGTCCTCGCTACGATGGAGGGCGGTCTGTGCGCTGCGCAGGCCGTGGTGGGTGACGTCAACATGAGTAAGGGACTCGATCAACGGTGCTGAACAAGCTGCTGCGCGTCGGCGAGGGCCGGATGGTGAAGCGACTCGATGCCGTCGCATCGCACGTCGAGACATTGTCCGATGAGATCGAGGCGCTCGGCGACGACGATCTCAAGGCCAAGACCGACGAGTTCAAAGAACGTCACGCCGACGGCGAGTCACTCGACGAGCTGCTGCCCGAGGCGTTCGCGGTGGCCCGCGAGGCCGCCTGGCGCGTGCTCGACCAAAAGCACTTCCATGTGCAGATCATGGGTGGCGCGGCGCTGCACTACGGCAACATCGCCGAGATGAAGACCGGTGAGGGCAAGACCCTGACCTGTGTGCTGCCCGCCTACCTCAATGCCATCGCAGGCAACGGCGTCCACGTCGTCACCGTCAACGACTACCTCGCCAAGCGCGACTCCGAGTGGATGGGACGCGTGCACCGCTTCCTCGGGCTCGAGACCGCGGTCATCCTCACCGGAATGTCGCCCGATCAGCGCCGCGTCGCCTACGCCGCCGACATCACCTACGGCACCAACAACGAGTTCGGCTTCGACTATCTGCGCGACAACATGGCGCACTCGCTCGACGAACTCGTGCAACGCGGCCACGCCTTTGCGATCGTCGACGAGGTCGACTCGATCCTGGTCGACGAGGCTCGTACCCCGCTGATCATCTCCGGCCCGACCGAGGGATCGAGTAAGTGGTACGTCGAATTCGCCCGCATCGCACCGCAACTCGAACGTGACGAGCACTACGAGATCGACATCAAGAAGAAGACCGTCGGCGTGCACGAGGCCGGGGTGGAGTTCGTCGAGGATCAGCTCGGTATCGACAACCTCTACGAGGCCGCCAACTCGCCGCTGGTGAGCTACCTCAACAACGCCATCAAGGTGAAGGAGTTGTTCCACCGCGACAAGGACTACATCGTCCGCAACGGTGATGTCCTCATCGTCGACGAGTTCACCGGCCGCGTACTCGACGGACGCCGCTTCAACGAAGGCCTGCACCAGGCCATCGAGGCGAAGGAAGGCGTCGAGATCAAGGCCGAGAACCAGACGCTGGCCACGATCACGCTGCAGAACTACTTCCGGATGTACGACAAGCTCGCCGGGATGACCGGTACCGCCGAGACCGAGGCCGCCGAGTTCGATCAGATCTACAAGCTCGGCGTGCTGCCGATCCCGACCAACAAGCCGATGATCCGCAAGGATGAGTCCGATCTCATCTACAAGACCGAAGAGGCGAAGTTCGCCGCGGTCGTCGACGACATCACCGAACGGCATGAGGCCGGTCAGCCGGTGCTGATCGGTACCACCAGCGTCGAGCGATCGGAGTATCTGTCGCGTCAGCTGGCCAAACGCGACATCCCGCACACCGTGCTGAACGCCAAGTTCCACGAGCAGGAAGCGCAGATCGTGGCCGAGGCAGGCCGGATCGGCGCGGTCACCGTGGCCACCAACATGGCCGGTCGCGGTACCGACGTCGTGCTCGGCGGCAACCCCGACATCATCGCCGACACCCGGCTGCGCAAGGCGGGACTCGATCCGGTGTCAACCCCCGACGAGTACGAGGCCGCGTGGGACGAGGCCATCGACACCGCGCGCACCAACGCCGCCGACGAGGCCGAGCAGGTCCGCGAGGCCGGTGGCCTCTACGTGCTGGGCACCGAACGCCACGAGTCCCGCCGGATCGACAACCAGCTTCGTGGCCGGTCGGGTCGTCAGGGCGATCCGGGCGAATCGCGGTTCTATCTGTCGCTCGGTGACGAGCTGATGCGCCGCTTCAACGGCGCGGCCCTCGAGGCGATCATGAACCGGGTGAACCTGCCCGATGACGTGCCGATCGAGGCGAAGATGGTCACCAAGGCCATCCGCAGCGCGCAGACGCAGGTCGAGCAGCAGAACTTCGAGGTCCGCAAGAACGTCCTCAAGTACGACGAGGTGATGAACGAACAGCGCAAGGTCATCTACGCCGAGCGCCGCACCATCCTCGAGGGCACCGATCATCGCGAACAGATCCTCGAGATGATCGCCGAGGTCGTCGGCGCCTATGTCGACGGCGCCACCGCCGATGGCTATGCGGAGGACTGGGATCTCGACGAACTGTGGACGGCATGCAAGGCGCTCTACCCGATCGATCTCGATCCCAAGGAGGTCGTCGGCGAGAACGAGTACGGCGAACGCGACGACATCTCCGCCGATGAGCTCAAGGCGATTCTGGTCGCCGACGCGCAGGCCGCCTATGAGAAGCGCGAAGACGAGATCACCGAGGTCGCCGGCGAGGGCGCGATGCGTCAACTCGAACGCACCATCCTGCTCAGCGTGCTCGACCGCAAGTGGCGCGATCACCTCTACGAGATGGACTATCTGCGCGAGGGCATCCACCTGCGGTCGATGGCGCAGCGCGATCCGGTGGTCGAGTATCAGCGCGAGGGCTTCGACATGTTCTCCGGCATGCTCGAGGGCCTGAAGGAAGAGACCCTGCAGTTCCTGTTCAACGTGCAGGTGCAGACCGAGGCGCCGCCGGTTGCGGCGCCCGCGGCCGCCTCTCTGCGCGAGCCGGCGCCCGCGCTGGCCGGTGCCGCCACCGGCGCGACGAGTCAGGCCCCGCCTGCGTTGCGCGCGTCCGGCCTCGGTGTCGGGGCCTCGGACGATTCGGAGATGACGTTCTCCGGTCCGGACGAGGACGGCAGCAAGGTGGTCCACAGCGAGACCGAGGAATTCGAGGATCCGGCGTCGGTGTCGGCGTCCCGGCGTGAGCGGCGTGCGGCTGCCCGGACGCAGGCGAAGTCGTCGCGTCCGAAGTCCCCGAAGGCCAAGAAGAAGCGTCGCTGAGGCGTCGGAAGAAGTTTTCGCCGTAGAAATGGAACCGGAGCGCCCACGGGTGCGTCCGACTTCCATGACCACAACGATCACCGCCCCGGACAGCGGCGCCTGCGCCGCCCCAGAAATCTCGGCCGAGCACCTGCGGTTCGTCCCGGCACCGGTCTACGAGCCGGTCGGCGAGCCCAGCAGATCCACCGACACCGCGGTGGTGACCCTGCCCGCAGGCGTCCCGCGGGTGCGGCGCAAGCCACCGGTGACGGTACCGGCGGCGACGCTCGAGGCGCGTCGTGTCGCCATCCGCACCGTCACGGCACTCTTCGAGGTTCTCGACCGTCGACGCGCGTTGGCCCACCTCGAGACGCTGGTGTCGCCGAAGCTGTATCAGCACGTCGAGACACTGCTACGGCCTGACCTCGTGCGTCCGGACGGGCGGGGCCCCGGTGAGACGGCGCACGTCCGGCGCGTGCACATCCAGATGCGCGATTCGACGACCGCGGAGATCTTCGGCAGTTACGAACGCGGACGACGGGTACGTGCATTCGCCGGACGCATCGAACGGGTGCCGGTCCGGGTACGCCAGGCGTCGCGCAGTCACCAGAGCATTCCGGTACGCGTCGAATATCGTTGGCGCCTGGCATCTTTGGATCTGGGCTGACAGATCGGCCGATGCTCAGCCGAGGCCGGCGCCCGAGGGGGATACGAGGATCTTCACCGCGGTCTCGTTGTGGTGCAGTAGCGTCTCGAAGCCCTGGTGGATCAGGTCGTCGAGCCCGATGCGTCCGGTGATGAACGGCGCGAGATCGACTTTGCCCTCCTCGACGAGCCGGATCGTCGCCGGATGGCTGTTGACGTAGGCGATGGTGCCGCGCATGTCGATTTCCTTGAGCACCAACTTCTGCATGTCGAGTTGGCCGGGATGGCCCCAGATCGACACCACCACAAGCACTCCCGTGGGTTTGAGGGCGTCGAAGAGGGTGTCGAGGGCCGGCTGCACCGAGGTGCATTCGAATCCGACGTCGGCGCCGCGTCCGTCGGTGAGGTCGCCGACGATCTGCGTCACATCCTGCGCCGAGGGGTCGACGGTGTGGTCGGCGACCCCGGTGTCGCGTGCCTTCTCCCGACGCAGCCGGCTCGGTTCGCTGACGATGGTGGTGATGCCCTGCGCCTTGCACACCGCGGCGGTGAGCAGGCCGATCGGACCGGCGCCGGTGATCAGTGCGACATCTCCGGCACTCGCGCCGCTGCGCTGCACCGCGTGATAGCCCACCGACAGCGGCTCGATCAACGCCGCCTGATCGAGCGGAACGTCCTTGGAGATCTTGTGCACCCAGCGTCGCGCCACGACGATCTTCTCGGCGAGTCCGCCGCCCCGCCCACCGAGTCCGATGAAGTTCATATCCGCCGACAGGTGATAGTCGTGGCTGTCGGGCCCGGTGTCGACGCCGTCGGCGATGATGTACGGCTCGACGACCACGTGATCACCGGGTGTGAGACCGTCGACTCTGTCGTCCACTGCCGACACCACACCGGACATCTCATGGCCCAGGGTGACCGGAGCACTCTCGCCGCTGATGGGCTGCGGATGGCCCGACGGTGGGATGAAGATGGGTCCGTCCGCGTACTCGTGGAGATCGGTACCGCAGATGCCGCACCACGCCACGTCGATGGCGACGCTGCCGGGCGTGAGCACGGGTTCGTCGATGTCCTCGATCCGGATATCTCCCCGGTCGTAGTAGCGTGCTGCGCGCATGACAATCGCTCCGTTCGTCGAGCGCCGGTGGTCCCGTCGCCGTCGTCGGGTCCGCTCGCACCGCACTGTGTTCACAGACTCAACGTTCACCGACTCAACGTTCACCGACTCGAACGTTGTTCACCGAGTCAACCGGCTGCGTTCGGGCCGATCAAGGGTTGCCGGGAGGTTGCAACACTAGGATCACACCGTGGCCAATCGGTTGTCCCCGCGCGAGGCGATGTATTACTTCCTGGATCCGGCCGGCGCGACCAGCCATCTCGGGGCGCTGCTGATCTTTGCCGACCCGGCGGCGTCGAGCGCCGGAACCACGTCGCCGGGTGCCGGTGGCGCCCTCGACTATCCGTCGCTGGTGTCGCTCGTCGAGAACCGTCTGCAACTGGCCCCGCGGTACCGGCAGGTCGTGCGCGCGGTGACGATGGGACTGGCGCGCCCGGTCTGGGCCGACGACCCCGACTTCGACATCAACTTTCACGTCCGCCGCTCCGGGTTACCGCGGCCTGGCACTCTCGGCGACCTGGCCGACCTCGTCGCGCGGGTGATGTCGCGGCCGTTGGACAGGTCGCGACCGCTGTGGGAGATGTATCTGATCGAAGGCCTGGGTGATGGCGGCTACGCGTTGCTGACCAAGACCCACCGCTGCGTCGTCGACGACTTCGCCTGCCCCGAGATCAGCCAGATCATCGCCGACGAGACCGCCGAGGCCGTCGAATACGAACCGGACCTGTGGATGCCGGGACGTCCGCCGGGATCGGGGGCGTTGGCGGTGGGCGCCCTCGCCGAGGCGGTGTCGCGACCGGGCGAGTTCATCGATTCGGTCATCACCGGCAACGGTGTCGTCGGCGGAGTCCGCACCGTCGTCGACTCGACGGTGCGACGCATCGGTGGTCTATTGGCCGATGTGACCGATGCGGCGCCGCCGAGTCCGTTGAACGCCTCCGGCAGTTCGTCGCAGATGGTCGCGGTGACCGGTGTGCCGCGACGGGAGTGCGCCAAGATCGCCGAACGCCACGGGTGCACGGTCAACGACGTCGTCTTGGCGATCATCAGTGGAGTCATGCGACGGTGGCTGTTGGGCTTCGACGTGGCCGCCGCGATCACCGACACCGTGCGCGTCGAGGTGCCCCTGGCCACACGTGTCTCCGGCGTGACGCCGTCGGTCGAACGCGAGGTCACGTGGATCGATGTGGGCAGCCCGGGGTTCGTGACCGACCTCCCGGTGGGGGAGGACAACCCCACTGTGCGGCTGGCGCAGGTCGCGGGCCTGGCCGATCGAAACGCGCAGTCCTCGCGCCGGGTCACCCTGGGGCCGCGGCCGCTGCTTGCCGAACTGGGCATGGTGCCCTTCGCCGAGTTCAGTTCGTGGGCGTTCCGGTCGTTGGGCACCCGCGGATACAACGTCCCGCTGTCCATCTCGACCATTCCGATCGCCGATCGGTATGTGTTGGGGCGCAAGGTAGAAAGTCTTTATCCGGTTCCTGGGCTGCTCGCCGGGCGCGCCTTGGCCATCGGTGTCGTCGAATACCGGGATCGGCTGCACTTCGGGTTCACCGCCGATCGCGGTGTGATCGGGGATCTGTCGGCACTTGCCGACTACGTCACCGAGTCCTTCGAGGAACTGCGCGAGGCCGACTGAGCCAACAGAGAATTGCCGGCGCGTCGCGGTGACACCCCGGCCAGTAGGGTGAGCCCGTGAGTGCGAAGGGGCAAGCGATGAGGGTCTACTTTCCGGCGACGCTGACGATGCTGATGGAGCTCGACGAGTCCGGCGAGTTCCGTCCCGTGGGCGGAACCGGTTTCGCGCTGACCCCCGCGCTGCGGGAATCGTTCCGGTCCGGCGACGACGAGGAACTCGCCGAGGTGGCGATGCGTGAAGCCGCACGTGCCGCGTTGCGGCTGCTCGCCGGTGAGGCGCCGGAGCCAGGTGACCAGGCGGCCGATGCCGACCTCGCTGCCGACGAGACCGAGACCAGGCCGGGGGACACCCCGAAGCTGCCGCCGCGGCGTGCGGTGGTCGCCGCCGACGTCGAGACGGTGACGCTGCATCCCGAACTCGACGACGCCGTCGTCCGGGTGGCCGGCCCGATTCCGCGCTCGGCGGTGGCGTCGGTCCACGTCGACGGTGCCGACGCCGAGGCGGCGGTGCGCAACGCGGTGGTCGTCATCGATGCCGCCGACCTCGGTGACGAGGACGCCGAACTGGCTGTCGGGGACGTCGAGGACTTCGACCTGGGGTGGTATGCCACCCAGGAGCTGCCGTTCCTGCTCGAACTTCTCTGAGCGCGGGGACCGGGTCGCGATGCCGTAACCTACGGTTGCGTAGGTCAGGGTGCGGGCCTCATGTGAGAACTGAGCGGTCCGCGAGTTCGAGGAGGATGTCGATGGGTTTCCGCGAACGTTTCGAGCAGCCGGTGGCGGGGATCGCCACCCGCTCGCGCGGCGGCCGATGGGTGCGCGCCGCGGTGGCGCGGGTGACCACTCCGCTGCTTCCCGACGACTATCTGCACCTGGCCAATCCGCTGTGGTCGGCCCGTGAACTGCGCGGCAAGATCGTCTCGGTGACCGCCGAGACCGAGGATTCGGCGACGATCCGCATCCGTCCGGGGTGGGGCTTCTCCTTCGACTACGTGCCCGGCCAGTACATCGGCATCGGCGTCCTCGTCGGTGGCCGCTGGACGTGGCGTTCCTATTCGCTGACCTCGGTGCCGCTGCTCACCGGCTCGAGGGGCACCCGCGACGACAAGACCATCGCCATCACCGTCAAGGCGATGCCCGAGGGGTTCCTCTCCTCGCACCTGGTCAGCGGACTGCGCCCGGGTACGGTGGTCCGGCTCGCGGCGCCCCGGGGAGAATTCGTTCTGCCCGAACCACTTCCGCGCAAGATCTTGTTCGCGACCGCGGGCAGCGGCATCACCCCGATCATCTCGATGCTGCGCACCATGGCCCACCGTGGGCAGCGCACCGACATCCGGCTCATCCACTGCACCCCGACCCCGGCGGATCTGCTCTTCGGTGATGAACTCGCGGCGTTGGCTGCCGACGGTGCCGTCGACCTCCACATCCGGTACACCCGTACCGAGGGCAAGGTGACCGGGGACTCGTTGCGAGAGTTGTGCCCGGATTGGGCGCAGCGCCAGACATGGGCCTGTGGGCCCGCCGGCTTCCTCGACATGGTCGGCGGCGTCTTCGCGGGCGGTCACGAGGATCTGCTGCACATCGAACGTTTCGCCCTCGAACGAGGCGCCGTCGGTGCCGTCGGCGGGACCGTCACCTTCGGCCGCTCCGGGCGCACCGAGGAGGTCGACGGCGCGACCACGCTGCTCGAGGCCGGCGAGGCGGCCGGGGTCCTCATGCCATTCGGTTGCCGCATGGGAATCTGTCAGAGCTGCGTGGTGACACTGGACCGCGGGTGCGTCCGTGATCTGCGGTCGGGGGCCGAGCACGTCGAAGGCGAACGCATCCAGACATGCATCAGCGCGGCGGCCGGGGACTGCACGCTGGACGTCTGAATCGGCTGTTCGGTGCGCTCGCGGGCGGGCACAGTCGCGCGCAGACATCGCGACGCCGACCGATAGCCGTTAGGCTCGGGATACGGCAGCCCTCGACCACGGAGGAGATCCGCGTGCGAGCCGAAGTGTCCCGATTGTCCGACGCGACCGAGGTTCCGGTGCGCTCCGACGGGGTGGTCACCCTGCGGGCACACCGAGGTGACGACATCGACCGCGTGATCGAGTACGCCACCGACCCACTGACGATGCGCTGGGCGCGTATGCCCTCGCCCTACGGCCGATCCGACGCCGAACGGTTCATCGACGACGCGCGGCGCGGGTGGGATGACGGCAGTGCGATGACGTGGGCGATCGAGTACGAGGGCAGGTTCGTGGGCAGCGTCGAGCTGCAGGGGCCGGGGCGGATCGTCGAGGTGGGCTTCGTGCTCCATCCCGACGGGCGCGGTGGGGGACTCGCACGCCGCGCGGTGGTGCTCGCGATCACCTACGCGGTGGCGCACCGCGACGTCGAGGTGGTGCGCTATCACGCCGCAGAGGGCAATCTGGCGAGTCTGCGAGTGGCACACGCCGCCGGGTTCACTCTGCTCGCCCGGCTGCCCGAGTGCCTCGAGATGAACAGCCGCGTCGTCGACGCCTGGTGTGCCAAGTGGCACGCCGGCGAGGACTTCGAACCTAAAACACAGTGGCGAGCAACGTCTTTCGATACCAAGCGATTCCGTCTGCGGCCGCTGGCGGAGAAGGACGACGAGCGTATCCGGGAAACCCTCGACGACCCGATCTCACGCAAGTACCTGTTCGAGCGGCCGAACCCGCTGACCGTCGAACATGCCGCGGCCGAACGCACCCGCAAATGGTGGACCGCCGCATGCGGGGACACCTGCACCTGGGTGGTCGCCGACAAGGAGACCGACGAGTACCTGGGAGACATCTCGATCTTCGAGATCGATGACGTGACCGGTGCCGAGATCGGTTTCTATACCCATCCGGCCGCACGGGGTAACGGTGTCCTGGGTGAGGCGTTCCCGGCGGCGGTGCGCCACATCTTCGATGTCCTCGGGATCCGGCGACTCACCATGTTCGCGGCCGCGTCCAACGAGGGCAGCCGCGCACTGGCCGGCAACGCCGGATTCAACGAATTCGGCACCCAGCCCCTGGCCGCGAGCTCCGACGGGCACATCGAGGACCTCGTGGGCTACGAGCTGCTGGCCGCCGACTGACGCACGCGGACTGGACAGGCGCCCTCAGCTAACCTACGCTATCGTAAGTTACGGAAACGTAGCCGTAGGTACGGGACCCGATTCCGCTGCGGCCCGAGGCGAGAGGAACGCATGGCGATCACCGACATCCCCGAATACGCCCACCTGTCCGACTCCGACGTCGAGGCGCTCGGCGCCGAACTCGACGCCATCCGCGCCGACATCGAGGCCGTGCGCGGCGAGCGCGATGCGCGCTACATCCGCAACACCATCCGTTTTCAGCGCGGGCTCGAACTCGCCGGCCGCACGATGATCGCCGGGTCGCGCCACCGCGGTCTCTGGTGGGCGGGGGCCGGCACCCTCGGGGTGGCGAAGATCGTCGAGAACATGGAACTCGGGCACAACGTGATGCACGGGCAGTGGGACTGGATGAACGATCCCGAGGTGCACTCGACGACCTGGGAGTGGGACAACACCGACCCCTCGGCGCATTGGAAGCACACCCACAACTACATCCACCACAAGTACACCAACGTGCTGGGGATGGACGACGACGTCGGCTACGGGCTGCTGCGCGTCACCCGGGATCAGCGGTGGCAACCGTTCTATCTCGGCAACCTCGTCTACAACACGATTCTGGCGCTTCTCTTCGAATATGGTGTTGCCGCACAGCATCTCGAACTCGCCAAGAAGCGTCGCACCCCGGAGGCCAAGGAGCAGTTCCGCCGCGACCTCGCCGATGTCGGGGCGAAGGTCGGCAAACAGCTCGCCAAGGACTACGTCGTCCAGCCGACGCTGGTGGCCGCCGCGGCGCTGGTGCTCGGCGGGGACAAGCGTTCGGCGGCAACAGCTTTCCGGAAGGCTGCGACCGCCGATGCGCTCGCCAACGTGATCCGCAATGTGTGGAGCAATGCGGTGATCTTCTGCGGGCATTTCCCCGACGGTGCCGAGAAGTTCACCAAGCAGGATGTCGACTCCGAGACCCAGGCGCAGTGGTATCTGCGACAGATGTTGGGCAGCGCCAACTTTCGCTGCGGCCCGGTCCTGGCATTCCTGAGCGGCAACCTCTCCTACCAGATCGAGCATCACATCTTCCCGGACCTGCCGAGCAACCGGCTCGCCGAGATCTCGGTACGGGTGCGCGCCCTGTGCGAGAAGTACGACCTGCCCTACACCACCGGCTCCTTTGCCCTGCAGTACGCCAAGTCGTGGCGCACCATCGCCAAGCTGTCGCTGCCGGACAAATACCTCAAGGCGACCGCCGACGATGCGCCGGAGACCGCCTCGGAGCGCCGCTTCAAGTCCGACGCGCTCGCCGGTACGCGGCTGCACGCTATCGTCGATCCGTCGACCGGGCGGCGTCGGGGGCTGCTTTCGGCGATCCGGGCGCTGCGCGATCGCCGCCGGCCCCAAGTGGGTCGATCGTCCCAGGTCATCGAGCGCCGCGCTGCGTGAGGCGCCATCGCACCCCCGCGCGCGACGGGGGCATACTGGTTACCGATGGCAATCACCGACATCAATGAATACGCCCACCTGACCGACGCCGACGTAGAGGCGCTCGGTGCCGAACTCGATGCGCTGCGCCGGGAGATCGAGGCCGATCGGGGACCGCGCGACGTCCGTTACCTGCGCCGGACCATCGCCGCCCAGCGTCTGCTCGAGGTGGCCGGTCGGGTCGCCCTGTTCGGCAGTCACCGGCGTTCGCTGTGGCTTGTGGGCACCGGGGCGCTCTCGCTGGCCAAGATCATCGAGAACATGGAACTCGGCCACAACGTGATGCACGGGCAATGGGATTGGATGAACGATCCCGAAGTCCATTCGACCACGTGGGAATGGGACATGGTGTGCGCGTCGCCGCACTGGAAGCATTCCCACAACTACATCCATCACAAGTACACCAACATCGTCGGCATGGATCATGACGTGGGCTACAAGATCCTGCGCGTGACCCGCGACGAGCCGTGGGAGCCGCGCCGGGCGTTGCAGCCGCTGTTCAACATCATGCTGGCCGCCACCTTCGAGTGGGGGATCGGTCTGCACGACCTGGCCCTCAAGGAAGTCATCGCCGGCGACAAGCCCCGCGAGGTCGCGATCCCGCAGATCAAGGAATTCCTGCGCAAGATCGGCAAGCAGGTCGCGAAGGATTACGTGCTGTTCCCAGCGCTGACCGGACGTAATTTCCGGCACACGCTCACGGCGAATCTGACGGCGAATCTGGTGCGCAATGTGTGGGCCTACGTCGTCATCTTCTGTGGTCACTTTCCCGACGGGGCCGAGAAATTCACGGTGGAGAGTCTCGAGGACGAGACCCCCGGGCAGTGGTATCTACGTCAGATGCTCGGCAGCGCCAACTTCCGTGCCGGCCCGGCGATGGCCTTGATGTCGGGCAACCTCTGCTATCAGATCGAGCACCATCTGTATCCCGACCTGCCCAGCAACCGGCTCGCCGAGATCTCGGTGCGGGTACGCGAACTGTGCGACAAATACGACCTGCCCTACACCACGGGCTCACTGTCGATGCAGTATCTGAAGACGCTGCGCACCATCAACAAGCTCGCACTGCCGGATCGGTTTTTGCGCGACACCGCCGACGACGCGCCGGAGACCGCGTCGGAGCACCGCTTCGCCGGAATGGATCAGGGCCTCGGCCTCAAATCCGCGATATCCGAGGCACGACGCCGTCGTCGGCTGCGTCGCCGCGCGGGCCACTGACCGGTCGGCGACAACTCTCAGGCACCGACCCGCGTGGCCGTGCGCAACCGGTCCGCGGCGGCGATCCCCGCGACGGCGTGGAGGCGTTCGGTGAAGGCAAACCAGGCCCACAATCCGATCCCGAGCACCGCGGTGCCCGCACCGGCCGCGCAGAGCAGGGTCCAGCCGCCGGTCTGATACGCCCATCCGCCGAACGCCGAGCCGACGACGCCCCCGGCGAAGTAGGCCACCATGTAGGCGGTCGTCAGGCGCGACCGCGCCTCGTCGTTGAGTGAATACACCGCCGACTGGTTCGCGATCTGCAGACCCTGCACGCCGAAGTCGTAGACGAGCAGGGCGATGATCAGCACCAGGACCTGATGTGCACCCGCCCACAACAGAGCCCAACTCGCCAGCTGCACCGACCAGACGCCGTACTGGGTGTGCCGTAGGTAGCCGCGGTCGGCGAGCCGGCCGATCCGTGGTGCGGCCAGCGCCCCGGCCACCCCGGCGAGTCCGAACAGCCCGATCGCCGCGTCGGAGTAGTGATAGGACGATCCGTGCGCACCGGCGAGCAGGAACGCGATCGCGGTCCACATCGCCGAGAACGCGGCCATGTTGAGTCCGCCGAGCAGCATGCGATGCCGCAGCACGTTCTCCGAGCGGATCAGGGTCCAGATCGAGGCGAGCACCTGCGGGTAGGAGGCACGCGGTGCGCGCTCGGCGGGCGTGTGCGGGGCGCGCCACCACACGGCGATGGCCATCACGGCCTGCATCAGCGCAGCGACGACGAGTACGGTGCGCCATCCGCCGGCCTGTGCGATGAGCCCGGCGAGCACGCGGGAGAACAAGATGCCCACGAGCAGACCGCTCATCACCGTGCCGACGACCGCGCCGCGTTCACCCGGGCCGGCGACGGCCGCGGCCCACGGGATCACGACCTGAGCTGCCGACGCCGACACCCCGACCGCGAAGACCAAGACCATCAGGACCGCATAGTTCGGGGAGGCCGCAGCGATGCCCAAGGCGACGCATGAGATCACCAGCAGTCCACAGATCAGGCGCCGTCGGTCGAGGAAGTCGCCCAGCGGCACCACCAGCGCCAGCCCGATCAGATATCCCACCTGGGTGAGCGACACGATGAGACCGGCCGCGGTGGTGGACACCTTCAGGTCACTGCCGACCTCCTGCAGCAGGGGCTGGAGGTAGTACAGGCACCCGGCCGACGAGCCGGCGGTCACCGCGAACAGGAGAACCACGACGCGGCTCAGGCGTGCGGAGGCAGGGGGATTCGCCGAAGTCATGCCCTCCATGGTGCGTGCGCTGGGCCCGTCGATGATGGTGGGCGACGGGTTGCGATGGTCACACCTGTGACATTGGCGGGTATCGCGGCGAGCAGTTCACGTGTGTACGGGTCGCCGGGTGAGTCGAACACCTCCTCGACGGAGCCATGCTCGACCACGGCGCCGTCCTTCATCACCGAGACATCCCCGCCGAGAAGACGGACGACTCCGAGATCGTGCGTGACGAAGACATAGCTGAGGCCGAACTCGGCCTGGAGGTCGATCAGCAACTGCAGGATCTGTGCCTGCACGGAGACGTCGAGTGCGCTGACCGCCTCGTCGAGTACCACGATCTCGGGATTGAGTGCCAGCGCGCGCGCGATCGCCACGCGCTGCCGCTGGCCTCCGGACAACTCCCGCGGCAGCCGTCGTGCGAATTCGCGGTCGAGTGCGACGGCGTCGAGCAACTCGTGGACCCGTTCGGTCCGTTCGGCACGGCTGTCGTGGATATCGAAGGCCGCCAACGGTTCGGCGATGAGGCGTTCGACCGTGAACCGCGGGTCGAGCGAGGTGTACGGATTCTGGAACACGAACTGGAGGTTGCGCCGCAGATCCCGCAGTTCCCGGCGGCCGGCGGAGGTGACCTCGACGTCGCCGACCGCGACGGTACCGGAGTCCGGGGCGATGAACCCGGCGATGATGGCGGCGAGGGTCGACTTACCGGCGCCGGACTCGCCGACGATCGCATGCGTCGTCCCGCGCAGCACGGTGAGGTCGACGCCGTCGAGCGCGCGTAGTTCGTGTCCGCGACCGCGACCCGGGGCGCGGTAGGACTTCGTGAGGTTCTCGGCCACCAGTACCGGCCGCGGCGGTGACACCGAGCCTGCCTGCTTCCGAACCACGGTGGGGGTGAGCCGCTTGCGGTGGCGACCGGGAGCGGCAGCGAGCAGGCGTCGGGTGTAGTCGTCGGTCGCATGCTCGGTGATGTCGGACGGCGTTCCGCCGTCGACGATCCCGCCGTTGCGCATCACCAGGATCCGGTGTGAGCGTTCCACCGCCACCCCGAGATCGTGGGTGACGAGCAGAACCCCGAGGTTCAGCTCTTTCCCCAGCGTCGCAAGGTGATCCAGAATCTTCTTCTGCACCGTGACGTCGAGGGCGCTCGTCGGTTCATCGGCGACGATGATCTTCGGTTCGCCCGACAGCGCGATCGCGATCAATGCGCGTTGTTTCATCCCGCCGCTGAGTTCGTGCGGGTACTGCTCATAGACCCGCTCCGCGTCGGCGAGCCCCGCGGTGCGCAGACTCTCCAAAGCCGCGGTGCGCCACCGGGCCCCATGCAGACGAGCGCTGCCCTTGCGGGTGCCCTTCGGCTCGTTGAACCGCACGGCATCGGCGACCTGTTGCCCGACCTTCTTGACCGGATTCAGCGAGGTGTTCGGATCCTGTGGGATGAAGCCGACAAAGTTGCCGCGTACCAAGCCCATTCGACGATCGGTCCAGCCGGTCACGTCGACATCGGAATAGCTGATCCGGCCGTGTGTCACGCGGGCATTCGCCGGCAAGAGCCCGAGCGCGCCGAGCACCACCGACGTCTTGCCCGACCCCGATTCGCCGACGAGGGAGACGAATTCGCCCGCTTCCACGGTCAGTGACACATCCTGGACCGCCGGAGTCCACCGACGGCCGGTCTGGTACTCGATGCCGAGCCCGGTGATCGTCAGGAGTGGATGTGCTTCGGGTGCAGGCGCTTCGGTGGTCTCGAGTTCTTCGGCCGGCGCCGAGGTCTGGGTCATACCGCCTGTCCTTTCCGGAACGACACACTGATTCGATGGGTCGCGATGACGACGACCGCCAAGGCGATTCCGGGCATGATCGACACCCACGGATACTGCGAGATGTAGTCGCGTCCCTCGGAAACCAGTAGTCCCCACTCCGGTTGGGGTGGCGGGGCGCCGTAGCCGAGGAACCCGAGTCCGGCGACGGCGAGGATTGCGGTGCCGATCTCGAGGGCGGCGAGCGCGAGAACCGAATTCATCGAGTTCGGCACGACGTGGCGCACGACGATGGCCATCCGTCCGACACCGAGACCTGCTGCGGCACGGACATAGTCGCGCGACGCGACGCCCAACACCTCGGCGCGCATCACGCGGGCGAAAGCGGCGATCGACGAGATACCCACGGCCAGTGCGATGTTGTAGGTCGAGTAGCCGAGCACCGAGACCATCACCATGGCGAGCAGCAGATTCGGGATCGCCAGCGAGACATCGGTCAGGCGCATGACCGCCGTGTCGATCCAGCCGCCACGGAATCCGGCCGCGAGGCCGATCGCCGTGCCGGCGCCGAACGCGATCACCACGGCCAGCAGCGTCGCCATGATCGTCGTACGGGCGCCGAACACGGTACGCGCGTAGAGGTCCCGGCCGAGGCGGTCGGTCCCGAACAAGTGGTCGGCGCTCGGGCCGAGGAAACTCGCGTCCGGATTGCCGTCGTAGGGACTGTAGTGGGTGAACAGGTCGGGGACCAGCGCCCAGCCGAGTGCGATCACGACGATGATCCAGGCGAGCACGAGGACCGGTTTGCGGAGCAGATCACCGGCGCGACTTCGGACACGCGCGGCGGCGACGTGGCCCCCGGCCCGAAACCGCAGGGCACCGGGCAGATCGACAGAGGTCATACCGTCACGCCCCGTCCGGTCGTCGGAACCGCTGTGCGCAGCCGCGGATCGAGGATCGGGTACACGAGGTCGACCACGAGGTTGATGACGGCGAACGACACGGCGACGAACATGACCAGGCCCTGGACGAGCGGAACGTCGAGTGTGCTGATCGCCGACTGGGTCAGCCGGCCCACGCCGGTCCGCGCGAACACCGTCTCGGTGATGACCGATCCCGCGATCAGGTTGCCGAAGGTGACGCCGGCGATGGTCAGCGCGGGCAGTGCGGCATTGCGGAACACCTCGCGGGAGAGGATGTGGGCGCGGTCGGCGCCCTTGGCCCGGCTGGTGGTGACATAGCCTGCGTGGAGTTCCGTACCGAAACTGCGCACCAGGAGTTGCGCGATCGGGCCGGAGACGGGGATGGCGAGCGAGACCAGCGGCAGGACGAGGCTTCGCCATCCGTCGTCGCCGAAGGCCGGGAACCAACCGAGCCGGAACGCGAAGACCTGCAGAAGCAGGATGCCCGAGAGGAAGACCGGGACCGACACCGCGGCGGTGGGCAGCGCCTCGATGAGCCCGCGGAGCCATAGGTGTCGGGTGGAGGTCGCGACGACCGCGATCACGAATGCGATCACCACGGCGAGCAGCAGCGCGCTCAGTGCCAGCACCAAGGTCTGCGGAACCACCTCGGCGATCGAGGTGGTCACCGATTTACCGGATTGCACCGAGTTCCCGAAGTCCCCTCGCAGCGCATGGCCCAACCGGGACAGATACTGCAGCAGCACCGGCTGATTGAACCCGTAGTTGTCGCGGACCTGTTCTTTCACCTCCGGCGGCACGGTGTTGATCGTCGCCGGGTCGAACAACAGATCCACCGGATCGGCGGGGATCACGAACAGCAGGATGAAGGTGACGGTGAAGGCAGCCCAGGCGACGAAGACGGCCCGGCCGACCTTCTCCAGGATGTATCTCGTCATACTCAGCCTCCGGCCCGGGTGTCGTTGCCGCTGCCCTTCCAGGCACCGACGAAAGTGTTGCGGGATTGCGCGTCGAAGAGGATGCCGTGGACCCCGGGAGAGTGGGCGATCACCTGCGAGGGGTTGTACACCGGATTCACCAGCGCATACTTCTGCAGGAGCAGATCCTGTGCGGCCCTGGTGTATTGGGCCCGCTGCTGCGGGTCGAGGGTGGTCTCGATCCGGCCGAGCGTGCTGGTCAACTCGGCCGGGTCGATTCCCGGTGCCCCGGAGCCCACGTAGGAGCCGTCGCCGAGTTCGGGGCTGTACTGCAGGTTGAGGACCGAGGGGTCGTTCCGGGACCGGTTGGCCGCCACGATGTTCCAGTCGGTCTTGGCCTTCGCCTGTTGGGCGGTGTAGTCGGGAATCGGCACCACGGTGAGCTTCAGGTCCACGCCGATCTTCTTCAGATCCTGCTGGATCGACTCATACGCCGGTGTGTTCACCACGAGATTGTTGATGCCCAGCAGCTTCACTTCGAGGCGCTTGCCATCCTTGACCCGGATGCCGTCGGGTCCCGGATGCCACCCGGCGTCGTCGAGGATCTTCTGTGCCGCCTGCGGATCATGGCGCAAGACCGACGAACTGTAGTCGGCGTAGCCGGGCACCGAGGGCAGCAGAACCGAGGTCGCCACCGAATACGACGGCGTCAGGACGGTCTTCTTCAGCGATTCCCGGTTCCAGCCGAGTTGGATCGCCTTGCGGACGGCGATGTCGTTGGTCGGGAACAGCTGTGAGTTGAAGTTAAAGAAGATCGCGGTTCCCGACACCGGTCGCGAGGTGATCGAGAAACCTTGTGACGACAGCGCCTTCTCATCGGTGGTACCGATATCGAGACTCGCATCGATGGCTCCGGAGGTCAGAGATCCGGTGCGCACGCTCGCCTCGGGAATGGATCGGAAGACGATCTTGTCGAGGTAGGCCTCACCCTGGTGTTTGAGTGCAGGCGGAGCCCAGTCGTAGCCGGCGCGGCGCACCAGCACCGTCTCCACCTGGGGCTTCCAGCTCTGGTACACGAACGGTCCGGTGCCGACGACCTTGGTGGCGTCGGCCGACCGCTGTGTTGCGCTCAGCCGCAAGGTGTTCGGCGAGAGGAAGCCGGGACCGGCGTTCGCGGTGAACGACACCGCCTGCAATGCGCTGGCCAGGGGGTGGGCGAAGCGCAGTCGCACGGTGTGGCTGTCGATGACGTCGGTGCCGAGGAAGCCGGGGAACAGGGTGGCGCCGTTGGGGGTGATGCCCAGCGCCGGGTCGCCCTTGATGTACTGGTCGTAGTTCGCCTTGACCGCCTGCGCGTCGAACGGGAGACCGTCGCTGAAGGTCACTCCCGGACGCAGCGTGAACGTGAATTCGGTGAGCTGCGGGTTGTACGTCCACGACTGCGCCAGCCACGGTGTGACCTTGCCGGTGTCCGGGTCCTGCCACAGCAGTTTGTCGGTGATGTTGCCGGCGATGAGCGACTCCGCGTAATTGGTGCCCCACTGGGGATCCGGGCTGCGCTGGTAGTCGATGAGCGCGAAGTTCAGGGTTCCGCCCCGCACGGGGCGGCCGTCGCCCCCGGACGCCGTGTTGTCCGATCCGCCCCGGGTCACGACGACGCCGACGACCACCGCGATCACCACCGCGAGGGCACCGACGACCCACGGCCATCGTCGGCGTCGTGCGGACTCGGACTGCTCGATCGAACTTCGGAGGTCTGACATCGTTCACTTTCGGAGAATGAGGTTGGTTCGGTGCCGCCGACGTGGTCGGGGAGAACGCCGGCGAAAACCGTTGTCCGGCAGCACGATGATGGTCGCCGAGGGCGTCGCGGAACACCTTTGCGCCCACCGTGATCGCAGCGCGGTCACCTCGACGCCGGTCGGGTGACCCGGGGGCTCGGCTACGCGCTGTGGGCGGACGCCAGGGTATCGGTCACCTGCCCGGCGGGTGCGGCGAAGAGCCGTTCACGCAGGGTGCGGTACGGATAGGACTGCTGGAACAGGTTGCGCGCCTGCAGGATCGGTACGACGAGCGTGGCGAAGTTCTCGAAGTCGACCGCGGTGTCGGCCGGCATGATGGTGAATCCGTCGGCGGCGCCGGCGGCGAACCAGGCCTCGAGATCGTCGGCGACCTGCTCTGGTGAACCGACGAGCAGGCGGTGCCCCGAACCACCAGCCCCGCTCTCCACGATTCGCCGCGGCGTCGTGGGTCCCTGCGCGATCAGCGCCCGGGTCGACGCGCCGAACCCGGTGGAGAAGGCCGCCGCGGGAAGCGTGTCCGGCAGGTCGGCCGCGGAGAGCGGGTCGTCGGGACCGAAGGAATCCGGCGGCAGGCCGAGATTGCCCAGCAGGGCACGGGTCAGCCGCTCGATGGGCAGGGTCGCGAACAGCTCCGCCGCCCGCTCTTGCGCGCGCTCCGGCGTTTCGGCGACCAGGACGACCACTCCGAGGGAGACCTTGACGTCGTCGGGCCGGCGTCCCGCCAGGGCGGCGCGCCGGCGGATGTCGTCGCGGAACCCGACCGCGGTGGCCGTGGTCTGCGCGACCGTGAACACCATGTCGGCGTACTCGCCGGCGAGTACGCGTCCGCCCTCTGAGCCACCGGCCTGTACCACGATGGGGCGTCCTTGGGGTCCGGCGGGAACCGGGAGCGGGCCGGCCACCGAGAAGAACTCCCCGTCGTGGTCGATGGCGTGGATTCTCGCCGGGTCCGCATAGCGGCCGGTCGACTTGTCGGCGACCAGCCATTCCGGCTCCCACCCGTCCCACAGCCCGGTGACGACTTCGAGGAATTCGGCGGCCCGGCGATATCGCGTCTCCTTGTCCGGATGTGCGCTGAGTCCGAAATTCGCTGCGGCGTGGGGTGTTCCGGTGGTGACGAGGTTGACGGCGGCCCGGCCCTTCGTCACGTGGTCGAGCGCCTGGAACCGGCGGGCGAGATTGTAGGGAGAGTTGTAGGTCGTCGAGCTCGTGATGACGACACCGAGGTTCTCGGTGACCGCGGCCAGGTTGCCGAGCAGGACCAGCGGATCGATCCCGGTGCCCGGTGCTTCCTCGATCTCTCCGCGCAACGCCGGCCCGTCGCCGAGGAACACCGCATCGATCGCGGCGGCCTCGGCGATCCCGGCCAGCCGCTGGAAATGATCGATGTCGAGATATGCCGTCGGGTCCGCGTGCGGCAGTCGCCAGGCCTGTCGGAAGTGGCCCGGTGTCATCAATGACATCGTGAGATGGAAGGGCATCGTGGTCTCCGGATTGCCGAATGTCGAGATGGTCAGGATGAAAGCGCCGCGGACACTGCTGGTCTCGCCTGGTTGGCGGCCGGCGACCACCCGAGTCGCGGTGCGAGTTCGCGTTCGGTGGTCTCCAGGAGTCGCAGGTGTTCGTCGTGATCGGGAACACCGGGGACGAAACTGACGAGCAGATCGGTGGCGCGGCGCAGCGCGGGATCGGCCGCGAGTTGCGCGGCCAGCGACTCACTCGGCCCGAGGAGGGCGTGATCCGAGCGCAGATAGTCCTCGACCGTCTCGGTGTGCCGCGTACCGCCGGTGGTGCTCCAACTCTGCCAACGACGCACGCCGGGCGCGACGAGCCGGCGGGCCTCGTCCGGATCGGGGTGCGGATACACCGCTCGTGACACCTGGACCCGGGGCGGGCGGTCGGCGTCGCGCCAGGCCGCACGGTAGGCGTCGACGATGCCGGCCTGCCGGTGCTGGGCGTCGGTGATCGTGCCGCCCTGCCAGGCGGTCGCCCGGGACAACTGCAGGCCGTCGCCGGCGCGGGCGGCCCGCACCGCCGCGTGCTCCGCGTGCTCGGGGCTGCTCGTGGTGGCCTGCCAGAGTCGTGTGCGCACAGCGTCTCCCGGCGGATGGAGGACCTCGCCGAGCTCGTTGACCGGTCGGCCCGCCAGGACATCGTGCAGGCGTGCCACCGACTCGTCGAACAAGGCGTGGCGGTTGTCGATGTCCTTGCCGAACGCTTCCCACGCGCCCGGGAATGGTCCGGAACCCACCCCGAGTTCCAGCCGCCCGCCACTGATCTCGTCGAGCGACGCGGCATCCTCGGCGACCTTCAGCGGATCCTCCAGCGGCAGCACGAGTACGCCTGTGCCCAGCCGTATCCGGGTGGTGTGTTCGGCGATCGCCGCCAGTAGCACCAGCGGCGCCGAGACATGTTCACGGCCCTGCCGGAAATGCCGCTGGATGACCCAGCCGGAGTCGTAGCCGAGCCGTTCGGCGGCGACGAAGAGTTCGATCGCCTCGCGGTAGGACCGGGCCGGGGGAAGATCGCGGTCGAGGTGGAGCAGGAAGCCGAGGCGGAACGGGCGCCCGTCGGGCACGCCCGCCCCGATCCCCGGGTGGTGCGGGTGCGAGGTGTGATCTGGCGGCATGTCAGAGCTTCAGGCCGGTGCCGTGCACACCGTGTTCGTCGATCACAGCCAGGTCGTCGTCGGTCAGCTCGGGGAATTGCAGGGCCGCCAGATTGTGGTCGAGCTGCCAGCTGGAGCTCGCACCGATCAGCGCGCTGGTGACCTCCGGGCGGCGCAGCACCCATTGCAGCGCAAGCTGTGCCAGCGACTGCCCCCGCGACTCGGCGAGCTTGTTGAGCCCGGCGGCGCGCTGCCGGTAGGTGTCGTCGATGACGTCGGGGGACAGGAAGGTGCTGTTGGTGGCGCGGGCGCCCTCCGGGATGGCCTCGAGGTACTTGTTGGTGAGCAGACCTTGGGCCAGGGGCGAATAGACCACGAGACCGAAACCGTCGTCGCCGGCGACGTCGAGGAGGTCGTTCTGCTCGATCCGGCGGTCGAAGATCGAATAGCGCGGCTGATGCACCAGCAGCGGCACCCCGGCCTCCCGCAGCAGACCGGCCGCCTCGTGCGCCCGATCGGGAAGGTAGTTCGAGAGGCCGACGTAGAGGGCCTTGCCCTGCTCGACGGCCGACACCAGCGCGCCGACGGTCTCCTCGAGTGGTGTGGACAGGTCGGGGCTGTGGCTGTAGAAGATGTCGACGTAATCGGTCCCCAGGTCCCGCAGACTGTGCTCGAGCGATGTCAGCAACGACTTGCGGGAACCGCCCTTGAGGTAGGGGCTCGCCCCGATCGGGTTGCCGGCCTTGGTCGACAGGATGATCTCGTCGCGATACGCCGCCAGGTCCGTGGCCAGTACGCGCCCGAAATTGTGCTGGGCGGCCCGGTGCGGCGGACCGTAGCGGTCGGCGTTGTCGAAGTGGGTGATGCCGAGATCGAAAGCGTGCAGGATGATCTCGCGCTGCGTCTCGAACGGGTAGTCGGTGCCGAACTTCTGCCACAGTCCGAACGAGAAGGCGGGCAGGTCGAGTCCGGAGCGCCCGGCACGGCGATAGGGGATCGATTCATAACGTGAGTCGCGGGCGATGTAGGGGGTGTTGACGGGGTCATGAGTCATGGGAGAACGTTCCTTTTCGGCAGAGGTTGGGTGGGTTCAGTGTGTTCGGCCGTGGTTCACTCTGTTCGACGCAGTGCCGCGGGCTGTAGCGACGGGGTGTCGCGCCCGGTGTCTCGTTCCAGGAATTGTGTTCCGGGATCTACGATCTCGTCGACGCGGTCGAGGATGTCGCCGGACAGCGACACCGTCGTCGCCTTCACATACGCCTCGAGGTGTTCCTGGGTGCGGGGGCCGATGATCACGCTGCTGATCGCCGGATGGTTGAGCGCGAATGCCACCGCGAGCTCGATGAGGGTGAGGCCGTTGTCGGCGGCGAGTTGCCCGAGTGCGTCGGCTGCCGCGAGTTTGCGTTGATTGTGTGCGGCGGTGATGTCGAATCGGCCGGGGATGAGTTCTGCCCGCGCCGACTCGGGTTGGTCGCCGCCGACCCGGTACCTGCCGGAGAGCCATCCCGCGGCGAGCGGGCCGTAGGACAGAACGCCGACCCCGAATCGCCGGGTGACCGGCAGTACCTCGCGTTCGACCCCGCGGACCAGCAGCGAGTAGGGCAACTGCTCGGTGTGCGGAGCGATCAGCCCGTATTTCTCGGCGAGCCAGTGCGCCTCGACCTGCAGATGTGCCGGGAAGACCGAGGTCCCGTAGTAGCGGATCTTGCCCTGGGTGATGAGCCCGTTCAGCGTCTGCAGCGTCTCGAGCAGGCTGGTGTTCTCGTCGGGCCGGTGCGCCTGGTAGAGGTCGATGTGATCGGTGCCCAGGCGCCGCAGACTGTCCTCCACGGCCTGGATGATCCACCGGCGCGAGTTGCCTGCGTGCCGGGGATCGTCACCGATCTGATTATGGAATTTCGTCGCCAGAAAGATGTCGTCGCGACGGTCTTTGATCGCTTTGCCGACGATCTCCTCGGAGATGCCCTGGGCGTACACGTCGGCGGTGTCGATCGAGGTGATCCCGGCCCCGATCGCCGCGTCGATGATGCGCAGGCTCTCGGCCTCGGACTGCCACCGGCCGAAGTTCATGGCGCCCAGGGTCAACGGGGTGATCGGCACACCGGTGCGGCCCAGGGTGCGGGTGGTCTCGATGGTCATCGATTGCCTCTCGGAGGTGATGTCGGGGACGAGGTCAGAACAGACCCGTCGTCGGGGGTTCGGCGCCGGTCAGGTGGTAGGCGCCGGCGACCGCGGACTTCCACTGGCGCGGATTGTGGTTGGCGGCGGTTCGTGCGTTGCGCCAGTGGCGATCGAATCCGTATTCGCGGTCGGTGATCGAACCGCCACCCACGTCGAAGACGAGTTGTGTTGCCTGCAAGGCGGATTCGATCGCGACCACACCGGCCTGCGCCACGGTGACCGCGGCGGCGGCCCCAGCGGTACGGGCCTGCGCGCCCGACCGGCCCCGGACCCCCTGCAGGGATTCGGCGCCGAGCAGGACGACGGCCCGCGCGGCCTGCGCGCGGGACGCGATCTCGCCGACGGTCTCCCGGACATAGGGGTCGTCGGTGCTGTCGGTGGCGCTGCTGTGCTTGATGGGACGGGCGCGTTCGCGGACGAACCAGACCGCGTCGTCGAGTGCCCGGGCGGCGATGCCCGCCTGCACTGCGGCGAGATAGAGCTGGGCGAACGACCCGAGCCACGGGTTGTCCGGCTGGGCGTCGTCGATGATCACGACCTCGTCGTCGCCGACGTGCACGTCGTCGAGGCGGGTCGAGCCGCTTTGTGTCAATCGCTGTCCGACGGCATCGAAATCGTCGAGCCGGTTCACGCCGCGGCGATCGGTGGGGATGGTGAACCGCAGGGTGGTGCCGTCGTCGGTGACCGCCGATGTGGAAAAATACGAGGCGTAGAGTCCGCCGGTCGAGTAATACTTGCGGCCGTTGACGACGTATCCGCCGTCGACGCGGCGGGCGGTTGTCGTGACGCTGCCGCCGGCACCGCCGTTGCGCTCGTTGCCGGTGGCGGAGAACAGCGCGCGGGCTCGCAGCCGGCCGAGGTTGACCGACCGCAACGGCAGGTCCGGGCGGCCGGCAATCTGATTGGCCAGCAAAAAGGTGCCCCGTAGTGCTTGTGCCACATTGGAATCCGCGCGGGCGATCTCGATGACGAGATCGGCGACGTCGCGGATGGTGCCGCCGGCACCGCCGTCGTCTCGCGCGATCCCGGTCAGGGCGATGCCGGCGTCGGCCAGCGCGCGGACATCGTCGAAGGAGTAGTCGCGGGTGCGTTCGCGGCTCCCGGCGGTGGCGCCGATGCGTTCCAGGATCGGTGCGATGGCCTCCCGGATGCCCTCGACGGTGAGAGGATCGCCGGCTTCGTCGATTTCGGGGGATTCGGCCCGAGGCGTCGGCCGCGTTGCGGGGTCGGTGGCCGTCATCGGTGCGCCGCCACGATCTCGCGGTGGTGCAGGGCCGTCCGCAGGGTGGTGTCGGGTGCTTGTGCGAACAGCGGCACGATCTCCTGAATCCGATCGATCGTCGCCGCCACGTCGGCGCTCGCGACGAGGACGGCGCCGTCGGCGGCGCCGGTGTCTGCCCAGCCGGCCACCGTGGCGACCGGCGTCGTGGCGTCGAGCCGGGCCGACAACGCAATGTCCGAGCGGCGGCGATGATGCCGACCGGCCGCGTCGGCGAGTTCGGCGGCGGCGTCGGCGAGTCGGCCGGCCGGCACGATCACCGCGTCGGCGATCGCGGCGACCCGATCCCAGCCGAGGAGGCCCGGGTCGGCGGCGAAGAGCGGCGGTCTGCCCTGCGGCGAGGACGGACCGTCCAGCGGGCCGGCCACCCGATAGAACGCACCCTCGTGATCGATCGGCCGGATCAGGGTGTCGTCGGCGACGATCCCGGCCCGCTGATCACCGCGTAATGCGTTCGCCGGAAACGACTCCCACAGTTCCGTGAGAATCTCGGCGTACTCACTCCAGCGATCCTCGGGCGAGGCCGCGGGCCCGGGCGCCACCGCGTCGCTGACCTCGTCCCCGCCACCGGGACGCAGGAGCAGCCCGGTCCGGCCACCGGTGGCGCGGTCGAGTGAGAGGATGCGCCGCGCCAGATTGTAGGGGGCGTTGCCGGTCGTCGGTGCCTCGATCACGTAGTGCAGCCGTTCGTGGCGGGCCGCGAGGTGGGCGCCGACGACGGACGGATCGATCCCGTGGCGACCCGCGGTGGCGTCGGCGATCAGGAGTCCGGTGGCACCGAGATCGTGGGCCGCCGCGGCAATCGACTCGGCGTCCTCGAGAGACAGCTGCCCGGGCGACTCGCCGACCGAGATCTCGATGATCACCCTCATACTGCGCTCTCCTGTCGGTTGTCGGCCACCGGATGCGCGCTCGCCCGCGGTGCCGCCGGAAGACCGAGCCCCAGGTGGTCGCGCAAGGTCGTGCCGGTGTATTCGGTGCGGAACAGCCCGCGCCGCTGTAGTTCTGGGACCAGGTGATCGGCGAAGTCGTCGAATCCGGATGGCAGCACATCGGGCATGACATTGAAGCCGTCGGCCGCGCCGTGGACGAACCAGCGTTCGATGTCGTCGGCGACCTGTTCGGGGGTGCCGACGACGATCCGGTGGCCGCCACCGCCGGACAAGATCTTCAACAGTTGCCGCAGGGTCGGATTCTGCCGCTGGATGATGTCACGCACGACGCGGTAGAACGTCTGCGATCCGCCCGCGTCGTCGGGTTCGGGCAGCAGGTCGCCGGGGATGGGCTCGTCGTCGGCGAGTCCGTCGAGAGAGAACCCGAGCTGACCGGCGAGCCGGGCGCGCGCATAGGCGTCGGGCAGCAGGTCATCGAGTTGTTCGCGGCGTGCCCGGGCTTCGGCCTCGGTGCTGCCGAGAACCGTCGAGAGTCCCGGCAGGACCACGACCTCGTCCGGATTGCGTCCGAAAGCTGCGGCGCCGCTGCGCAATTCCGACCGGAAGGTGCTGGCTTTGTCGATGTCCTGCTCGGCCGAGAAGATCACCTCGCCGACCTGTGCCGCGAGCCTCTTGCCGTCGCTCGACCCGCCGGCCTGCACGATGACGGGCCGGCCCTGCGGCGATACCGATCGGGCGCGCGCGTCCCACGTCGCGACGACCTGCTCGACCACCCGCGCGGCGCGTCGGTAGCGAAGTGCGTGGTCGGGTTCGTCGCGGTGACCGAAGTTACGTGCGGCTGCGGCGCCGGCGGTGGTGACGACGTTCCACCCGAATCGCCCGCCGCTGAGGTGATCGAGATCGCCGAGCCGGCGGGCCAACTCGGCGGGGTCGTTGTACGACGACGACAACGTCCCGATCAGTCCGATCCGCTCGGTGCGGGCCGCGATCCGGGCCAGCACGGTCGTCGGTTCGAGGTTGTTGCCCGGTCGGTGCCGCACGCTCGGATCGAGCACGGGGCCGTCGGCGAGGAACACGGCATCGAGGGCGGCGCGTTCGGCCTTCGCCGCGATCGACGTGTAGTGGTCGATCGAATAGCTCGCCAGTCCGTCGGTTCCGGGAAGCCGCCAGGACCCACCGAACACACCGGCATTGAGGATGTTGACGTTGAGATGCAACTGTCGGGTCACCAAAAAGTCCTCGTCATCATGGGAGGTCGTCGCCGTACGCGGCCAGATCGGGTCCGCCGCGTCGGGGCCGCGAACACCTCGAGCAGTCAACCAGCCGGACACCGGCGCGTCACCCATTCGGTTCATGGTGAACACAAGCAGCGCAACGGCTTTGTCTCTCCGTAGCTTTACCTCGGTGCCGGGCGGCGTCGGGCACCCACGGTGACCGCGGCCGGAGTGCCGGCCTCCCCGCACGGCGGACATCGGTGATGGTCCACTGACACGGAAAGGATGACACGGAAGGCGTATGAGTTCCGAATTCCTTTGGTACATACCGAATCAGCTCGACCCCGGGCATCGGGGTGATGATCGCGTCGACGGACACAACAGTCTGGACACGCTCACCTGGCACGCCACCGCCCTCGAGAGGTACGGATGGAAGGGTGCACTGATCGGTACCGGCTGGGGGCGGCCGGACACCTTCACCGTCGCCACCGCGCTGGCGGCCCGCACGACGACGTTCGAACCGTTGATCGCGGTCCGGCCGGGTTACTGGCGGCCGGCGAACTTTGCGGCATCGGCGGCCGCACTCGATCACCTGACCGGCGGCCGGGTGCGGGTCAACATCGTCTCGGGCAAGGACGACCTCGGTGCCTACGGCGACACCGATGGCGAACAGGCCGACCGGTACGCCCGTACCCGGGAATTCCTCCAGCTCGTTCGGCGACTGTGGACCGAGGAGAACGTCACCTACCGGGGTGAGTACTTCCGCGTCGAGGACTCGACCGTGGTGCCGCGGATCGAGGTCCGGGACGGGCGTACGCATCCGGCCCTGTACTTCGGTGGCGCCTCGGCGGCCGCGGAGCGGGTGGCCGCCGCCGAGGCCGACGTCCAGTTGTTCTGGGGCGAACCGCGCGACGGGGTCGCCGAGCGCATCGACCGCCTCAAGGCGTTGAGTGACGAGGTGGGGCGCGTGCACCGGCCCCTCGAATTCGGCCTGCGGATCACCACTCTCGTGCGGGACACGACGGCGCAGGCATGGCACGACGCCGAAGCCCGGGTGGCGCAGATGGCGGCCCGGTATGCCGATTCCGGCGGGGTCGACGAGCACGGTCCGCTACCGCACAACCGGCACCGGCGGGCCGCGGTCGGGCAACAACGCCTCTATGACCTCGCGGCGCGTGGGGAGGTGCTCGACGACAACCTCTACACCACGCCGGGCCGATACGGCGGCGGTGGCGCCGGATCGACCTGGCTCGTCGGCTCGGCGCAGGACGTCGCCAAGTCGCTGCAGAGCTATCGCGACCTCGGCATCACGCATTTCGTGCTGTCGGACACGCCGTATCTGCGTGAGATCGAGCGGCAGGGCACCGCGCTGCTCCCACTCCTGCAGGACTGATTCGCGCCGGGGCTACTCGCGTGGTGGATCGTCGACGGGCGGGGTGCCGGTCTCCCCGCCGCCGACGGCGATCAGCAACCGGCGCACGGCCATGGCACGGCGATGCGATGCGCCGGTGAGGTCGTCGAGTGCGCACTCCGGGTCGGCCGGCGGACCGAGATGAGTACAGCCGCGCGGACAGTGCTCGATGGCCGTACGCAGATCATCGAAGGCGTCGACGATGTCGTCGGCGCTGACGTGGGCCAGCCCGAACGACCGGATTCCGGGGGTGTCGACGACCCAGGACCGCCCGTCGTGATCACCGGGCTGTTCGGGGAGGGCCAGCGCCACCGACTGGGTGGAGGTGTGACGTCCCTTGCCCACCCCGGAGACCACGCCGATCGCCCGATCCGCTTCGGGCACAAGCCGATTGACCAGGGTGGACTTACCGACGCCGGAATGTCCGATCAGGGCGGTGAGATGTCCGGTGAGCAGCGCGCGGACGTCGTCGAGCCGATCGTCGCGCCCGGCGCGCACGATGGTGAGGTCGAGTCCGTCGAATGCCCCGGTGAACTCGGTGGGATCGGCGAGATCGGACTTCGTCAGGCAGAGAACGGGTTCGAGCCCGCCCACATACGCCGCGGCCAGCGCTCGCTCGACGAAGCCGGTGCGTGGGGGCGGGTCGGCCATCGCGGTGACGATGAGCAGCCGGTCGGCGTTGGCGACCACGATCCGTTCGTAAGGATCGGTGTCGTCTGCGGTGCGCCGCAACACCGTCCGGCGTTCGTCGACCCGAACGATGCGCGTCAGGGTGTCGGGCCGGCCGCTCAGATCGCCGACCACCCCGACGTTGTCACCGACGACGACGGGGGTGCGCCCGAGTTCGCGGGCGCGCATCGCGACCAGCAGGCGGTCCGGGTCGCCGGCCAATGCGCAACCCCAGCGGCCACGGTCGACCGAGACCACCATGGCGGTTTCTGCATCATCATGTGCCGGACGGGTTTTGGTGCGCGGACGGGTGCCCTTGCCCGGGCGGACCCGGACGTCGGATTCGTCGTAGCTGTCCGTGCGACGACTCACAGGTGGCCGATCATCCTCTGCCACATGCCCGGAAAGTCCGGCAACGTCTTCGCGGTCGTCTCGATGTCGTCGACCTCGACCGCCGGCACCCGCAGACCGATGATGGCACCGGCGGTGGCCATCCGATGGTCGGCATAGGACTGCCAGGTCCCCCCGTGCAGAGCCGCCGGCCGGATGATCAGGCCGTCGTCGATCTCGGTGACATCGCCACCGAGGCGCCCGATCTCGGTCGCGAGCGCCGCGAGCCGATCGGTCTCGTGCCCGCGCAGGTGCGCGATCCCGGTCAGCCGTGACTCGCCGTCGGCGAGCGCGGCGAGTGCGGCGACCGTCGGGGTGAGTTCGCCGACCGCACGCAGATCCCGGTCGATGCCGGACAGTCGCAGCGGCCCCCGGACGGTGAGCGTGCCATCCAGAAGTTCAGTGGTGCAACCCATTTCGGCAAGGATGTCGGCGATCTGGGCGCCCGGCTGGGTGGTGAGAGCGGGCCAGCGCGGCACGCTCACCGCGCCGCCGGTCGCGGCGGCGGCCGCGAGAAACGCGGCGGCGTTGGACAGATCGGGTTCGATCGCCCAGTCGACGGCGCGGATGACCGACGGGCCGATCGTCCAGGTGTCGGGCACGGTGGTGTCGACCTTCACCCCGGCGGTGTCGAGCATCGCGACGGTCATCTCGATATGCGGCATGGACGGTACCGGGCCGCCGACGTGTGAGACGGTCAGGCCCTCGTCGAATCGGGCCCCGGTGAGCAGGAGCCCGGAGATGAACTGCGACGAGCCGGAGGCGTCGATGGTGACCTGGCCGCCGCGGACCGATCCCGTGCCGGCCACGGTGAAGGGCAGCGAATCGCCGTCGATGGTGACACCGAGGGATCGCAGCGCGGCGAGGATGGTGGCCAGCGGCCGCACCCGGGCCTGCGGATCGCCGTCGAAGGCCACCGGTCCCGTGGCCAGCGCCGCCATCGGGGGCAGGAACCGCATGACGGTGCCGGCCAGCCCGCAGTAGATGTCGGTGCGGTGCATGGGACGCGGCTCGATCGAGACCGTCGTCGGGTCGGCGGCGTCGACCCGGATCCCGATGCCCAGGCCCGTCAGCGCCGCCAGCATGAGATTGGTGTCGCGGCTGCGTAAGGTACCCGTGATCGTCGACGGTCCGTCGGCGAGCGCTGCCAACAGCAGTGCGCGGTTGGTGATGGACTTCGAACCGGGCAGCTCCACCACGGCATCCACCGGCCCGGAAACGGTGGGTGCCTTCCAGGTGCTCATGGGCTCCAGTCTGTCATGGCCCGGCGCGATCACCGCGGTGGTGGTCAGCGGCGGTTGTGGTCAGCGATTGTCCAGGCGGAGCGGGTGCGCCTCGGGGACCTCGACGACGATCACCAAGCGGCCGTCGGTGTCACGGACGTGCATCTCGACCAGGCCCCACGGCTCGGTCAGCGGTTCGCGTTCGATCTCGACATGGGCGGCGCGCAATTCCCGCGCGGCGGCGGTCGCGTCGCGCACCTGCAACCAGAGCACACCCGAGGGTTCGATGGTCGCCTCGAGATCCGAACTCATGTGCCCGGGCACCTCGATCAACCCGTTGCCTGCGTAGAAGACGATGCCGCCCGGGTACTCGCGGGCGATCGCGAGGCGCAGCTGGTGGCGATAGAAGTGTTGCAGCGCCTCCGGGTCACGTGAGCGGAGCAACACCCGACTACTGAGGACCTCCATGATTCGTGTCTACACCGCTACTCGGCGGTCAGCCCGCGCTCTGCGTGCCCGGCGCGTCGCGGGTGTCACTGGCCTTCGGTTGTGCCGTCCGTGCCGCCGAGCGCGTGCCCCCGATAGGGATCGTTGCCGTGGCGTCCGGCCTCGTAGATCGCCCTCTCTCGGGCGATCCGGTCGGTCTCACCGATCGGTGTGGCATCGCCGAAGGCGAACGCGGACTCGTGCCGATACTCGTGCGGGATGTCGGGATCGTCGGCGGGTGAATCGTCGACCGGGGTATCGGGCTCCTCCGGCTGCGGGCTGTGCGGCATGTGTCAACGATACGGCGGCCGGCAACACGGCGGCATGGCAACACGACGGCATGGCAACGCGGCGGCAGCAACACGGCGGCGAGCCGACGGTGATCGACGTCCTTCTGCGGCCTCGTTGCCGGGCCCAGGGGAGAATGTCGGGGTGACGCCGCGAACTCCCCTCATCAGTGCCGGACTCCTCGTCTACCGATATGTCGATTGCGGCGAGCCGCGTGACGTCGAGGTGCTGATCGTCCATCCGGGCGGTCCGTTGTGGGCCCGTAAGGACGATGGCGCATGGTCGATCCCGAAGGGGCTCGTCGAACCGGACGAGGACCACCTGCCCGCCGCGAGGCGCGAATTCGCCGAGGAGCTCGGGCAGAACCCGCCCGACGGTGCGGTCATCGCACTCGGCGAGGTGCGGCTCAAGAGCGGAAAGCGGGTCGTCGCCTTCGCGGTCGAGGGCACACTCGACGTCTCCGACGTGGTGAGCAACACCTTCGAGATGCCGTGGCCACCACGGTCGGGGCGGTTGCAGAGGTTCCCGGAAGTCGATCGGGCGCAGTGGTCTACGCCCGACGATGCCCGCCGCAAGCTGAACCCGGCGCAGGCGGGGTTGGTGGACCGGCTGGTGGATGCGCTGCGGGCGGAGACCCGCTGATCAGCGAATTCCGGCCGGCGCCACCGATATCCAGATCGGATACTTGGCGACGCGCTCATCGCCGGACGATCGTTTGCGGAGTCGTCGCATCACCCACGGCAGCAGGTGTTCGGTGGTGAACCGCAGATTGCCGACGAATCCGTCGGCATCGGCGCCGGCCGTGGGACGTTCGGGACTCTGTGCGGGGACGCCGAGCCCGCGCAGGATCAGCGACGCCGCACGCCGGTGCCCGACCGAATTGAGGTGCAGCCGGTCGGCCGACCAGTATCCGGCGCGCCGGATCTCGGTGTCGTGGAACAGATCGATGAACTCGACGTCCTCGGATTGGGCGATGGTGGCGATCTCGTTGGTGAGGTACTCGCCCCGGTGGCGCAAGGTGTCGCCGAAGGGCAGCCGGTCGGACGGATCGGCGCCGGCGAGCAGCACCACGCGGATTCCGGCGTCGCGGCAACGGCGCACCGCGGCGCGGGTCAGCTCCACCAGCGCGGTGAGATCTCCGGTGCGCAGCATGTCGTTGCCGCCCCCGTTGAGGGTGACCATCGTGGGCAGCGGATCGAGGGCGAGTGCGGCGTCGATCTGATCGGTGACGATCGGTTGGAGAAGCCGCCCGCGCACCGCGAGATTCGCGTAGTCGATCCCGTCGTGCGCGGCGGCGAGGCCTTCGGCGACGAGGTCCGCCCACCCGCGCGGGATGTCGGGACCGGTGGGTTCATCCCCTACACCTTCGGTGAAACTGTCGCCGATTGCCACGTATCGCACTGCCTGATTTTGCCTTTCGCTATCGGAGATATGCTTTGCGCCTCCGGCCGGCGGGTCTCGATGTGCCGGCCTGCGGGCTGCTATGTGATGGTGATGCCGCCGTCGACGGCCAGTGTCTGGCCGGTGACGTAGCCGCCCGCCGCCGACGCCAGCCACACTGCGGTCGCCGCCAGTTCGGCGGGGTCACCTGTGCGCCCCAACAACATTCGCGGCTTCTGTGACTCGAGGTAGCCGTCCTGGTAGCCGTCGGTCATCTCGGATTTGAAGAATCCGGGGGCCAGGGAGTTGACGCGGATGCCCTTGCGTGATCCCCACTGCTGCGCCAGGTCCCGGGTGAGGCCGATGACGCCGGCCTTGCTCGCGGCGTAGGCGGCCTGCGGCAGGTATGCGGTGGTGATGCCGAGGATCGAGGAGATGTTGACGATCGAACTGCCGGGCGCCATTACGCGCGCGACGGCCTGTGCCATCCAGTACGACCCATAGAGGTTGATGTCGATGACCTTGCGGAACTCCTCGGGTGTTTCGCGGGTGGCCGGGACGGCGGTGCCGACCCCGGCGTTGTTGACGAGGACGTCGACGCGGCCGAAGGTCTCCATGGCGGCGGCGACGACCCGCTCGCAGGACTCCGGGTCGGAGACGTCGGCCGTCACCGACAGCGCCTTGCGTCCGGTCGCCTCCACCTTGGCCGCGGTGTCGGCGAGCCGGTCGGTGCGCCGGGCGGCCAGAACGACGTCGGCGCCGGCCTCGGCGAAGGCGATGGCGAACGACACGCCCAGACCGGACGAGGCCCCGGTCACGATGACGACCTTGTCGGTCAGGGAGAACATGTCGAGCACGGTCACAGCGGGAGCTCCTTCGTCGGGTGGCAGATCATGATGGTCGCGGGGGTGGGCTACAGCCAGGACGGGTCGGTGTCGAGGGTGGTGCGGTCCAGTGCTGCCAGCAGCTCGAACTGCGGCCCGGTCTTGGGGAGCTCGTAGCGGTAGAAGTACTGTGCCGCAGCGCGTTTGCCGTCATAGAAGTCGCCGGTCTGCGTGCCGACGGCGAGGAGTTGCTCGAGCCACATCCACGCGATCACCAGGTGGCCGGTGGCCTCGAGGTAGGCGGTCGCATTGGCCAGCGATACCGCTGCGTCGCCGGCCGACCACACCGCCGCAGTCGTGGTGACCAAGGTGTCGACGGCGGCGCGGAGCGTCTGTGCGTACTCCGTCAGCGCGGGGATCGCCGCGGCCGCCTCGATCGTCTCGCCGATGGTCTGCGCCAACAGGGTGAGTCCCGCGCCGTCGCGCATGATCACCTTGCGGCCCAACAGATCCAGTCCGTGGATGCCGTGCGCGCCCTCGTGGATCGGGTTCAGCCGGTTGTCGCGGTAATACTGCTCGACGGGGAATTCTCGGGTGTAGCCGTAGCCGCCGAGTACCTGGATCGCGAGGTCGTTGGCCGCCAGACACCATTGCGACGGCCAGGATTTGGCGATAGGGGTGAGTACATCGAGCAGCAGGCCCGTCCGGGCCTGCTCGGCGTCGTCACCGGTTTGCTGGAGATCGACCAGCTTGGAGCAGTACAGGCCCAACGCCAGCGCGCCCTCGACATACGACTTCTGTGCCAACAGCATTCGCTTCACATCGGGATGCTCGACGATCGGCACCGGCTTGCTGGTCGGGTCCTTGTGGCCGGCCGGGCGGCCCTGGGTGCGGACCTTGGCGTACTCCAGCGACGCCAGGTAACCGGCGTAACCCAGTGAGGTGGCGAGGAATCCGACGCCGATGCGTGCCTCGTTCATCATGTGGAACATGTACGAGAGGCCCTTGTGCTCCTCGCCGACCAGGTAGCCGATCGCTCCGGCAGGTCCCTCGCCGTCGGCGGGGAACGTGCCGTCGCCGAAGTTGAGCAGGCAGTTGGTGGTCGCGCGGTTACCCATCTTGTGATTGAGGCCGACGAGCGCGACGTCGTTGCGGGTGCCGTCGGGCAGGAATTTCGGCACGATGAACAGCGAGATGCCCTTGACGCCCGGCCCGCCGCCCGGCGCCTTGGCCAGCACGAGGTGCACGATGTTCTCGCCGAGTTCGTGGTCGCCGCCGGAGATCCACATCTTGGTCCCGGTGACCCGGTAGATGCCGTCGTCGGCGGGGACGGCCTTGGTGGTGATGTCGGCCAGCGACGACCCGGCCTGCGGTTCCGAGAGACACATGGTGCCGAAGTAGCGGCCCTCGACGACCGGACGCACCCAGGTGTCGAGCTGCTCGGGAGTGCCGTACTCGACGAGCAGGTTGGCGTTGCCGACACTGAGGAACGTGTAGGACGACATGGCGGCGTTGGCGGCCTGGAACCAGGCGGCACTGGCGCGGTTCACGACGGTCGGCAACGCCATGCCGCCGAGGGATTCGTCGAAGGAGCCGGCGACCAGGCCCGCCTTCAGGTACTCGTTGATCCCCGAGGTGATCTCCTCGGGCAGAACCACCTTGCCGTCGTCGCCGACGTAGGGCTCCTGGGTGTCGCCGAGCCGGTTGACCGGGGCGTAACGGCTGGTCGCGATGTCGGCGGAGAGCTCCAGGACCGCGTCGAAGGTCTCGCGGGAGTGCTCGGCGAAGCGCGGCCGCTCGGTCAGCGATTCGACGTCGAGCCACTCGTAGAGCAGGAACTCCAGGTCGCGGCGGGACAACGGTTCGGCCATGACACTCCATTTCGTCCAGCGTGTGCATTCGGCGGGCGCACAGCGTTCGCTCAACTTGTGAGCACTTGCTTATAATGCCTCTCGGGGCCGTTGGCCGTCAACATCTTCGGACTGCACGGAGGATAGGTGAGAGCGGTGGCTTCGACGCGTGCGACGGAATCGGCTGCCGCGCAGCGTATCCGGGAGGCGGCGATCGCGTCCTTTGCCGAGTTCGGCTACGCCGGCACGTCCACGCGGCAGATCACCGCGCGGCTGGGCATGAGCGCGGCCGCGATGTATCCGCACTTCAGCTCCAAAGAAGAGTTGCTGTATTCGATCGCCCTGGTGGGCCACCAGTTGGTCAACGAGGCGATCGATGCCGCCGACGACGTGTCCGCACCGTATCCGGAGCGCCTCGGTGCCGTGGTCGCGGCGTTTGCCGGATGGCAGGCCCGCCACCATCAATTGGCCAAGGTCGTCCAATACGAGCTGGCCGCGTTGAGCGCCGCACATTTCCGCACGATCGCCGCCCTGCGTCACCAGACCACGTCGATCCTGGCGTCGATCATCGACGGTGGGGTGGGCGCCGGCGCGTTCGCCATCGATGACGCCGACGACGTGGTCCTCGCGATCTCGTCGCTCTGCGTCGACGTGTGCCGCTGGTTTCCCAGCCGCACCCATCGTGATCCGGACGAACTCGGCGCCGCCTACGCCCGGATGGCGCTGCGGATGGTGCGCGCCGTCTGATCTGTGGGCTGACTCCGGCGATGTGTGTCCTGCAGGACGCACAAACGCTGAGTGGACTCCGAAACGGGGGAATATGCCCAGTGACGGAACCGGCGGGGGTCGGCGCCGCGTCCAACTCGACATGGACAGACTCCCCGCGGATGCGCACGGACTCATCTATCGTGCGGCGGCGACTGCCGTCGGCTTCACCGACGACGATCTCGCCCGCGCCGTGCGCCGTAAACAGATCGTGCGGGTCGTTCGCGGCGTGTATGCCGCGGCGGCGGAGCGTACCCCCGACCAATGGCATCGTCTCGCCGCGCTCGCGAGCGTGCGGTCGGGGACGTCGGATGCGCCGCTGAGTCACCAGAGTGCGGCGGTGATGCACGGCCTCGAGATGCTGGAGCCGAATCTCCGGCGCGTCCACCGAACGGCGTCGGGCGGCGGTTTCCGGTCGTCGTCGGTGCATTGCCATGTCGACGAGGTGCCCGACGAGCACATCGACGAGGTCGACGGCGTGGCGGTCACGTCGATCGAATACACCGCGGTCGACGTCGCCTGCAGTGCAGGTGATTTCGCGAAAGCCCTGGCTGTCTTCGACTCGGCGTTACGACGCGGCGCCGACCGCGACACGTTGACGTTGCTGCTGGTCCGACCACGACGCGGCGTCGGTCGGGCTCGGCACGCCCTACATTTCGCGGACGGCAGCGCGGAGAACCCGGGCGAGTCGTGGAGCCGGGCTCAAATGATCGAGGCCGGGTTGCGCCCGCCGCAACTGCAGCACAAGTTCTATGACGACCACGGAAACTTCGTGGCACGTACGGACTTCGACTGGGATGGCTTGCTCGTCGGTGAATTCGATGGCTACATCAAATATCAGAAGTTGCTGAGGCCGGGCGAGGACGTCACCACGGTCGTCTTGCGCGAGAAGGCCCGGGAGGACGCGCTGCGCGCCATGGGCATCATGGTGATTCGCTGGATCTGGGACGATCTCCGCACGGGCCGCGTCGTCGCGAAGGTCCGTCACTGGCTGGTCCACCTGAAGTTGATGGCCGCCTGAAGGCCGGCGAACCTGTGTCGACTCGGGGAATGTGTGTCCTGCAGAGCACACAAGACCCGAATTCGCGCACGGATGGCGTGGCGGTCGGCGCGGCGCGGCTCAGCCCGGCAGCGCCCGATACACCGCGGTCTCGAAGTCCAGCGCGGCACCCATCGCGATCGGATCGGCGAACGGGAACACCTGGGTGGCCCAGGCGCCGGCGACCCCGCCGGCCGGATCGACCCAGAAGTACACGTTCGCCAGGCCCGCCCAGCCGTAGGACCCGGCTCGGCGGCCCGTCGGGGCGTCGCGCTCGTTGGTCATCGCGAGAAGGTTCCAGCCCTTGGCGATACCGGGAAAGAACTCGGCGTCGAGGGTGCGGCGCGGATCGACGCCGGGCAGTGCGGTGACCCGCAGGGTGCCGAGCTGATTGCGGGTGGCCGCCCGCGCGGTCTCCGGACGCAACAGCGGCTCACCGTCATCGGTGCGTCCGCCGCGCAGCCACATCCGCAGGAACCGAAGCAGATCCCCGACGGTGGAATAGAGCCCTTGCCCACCCATGTCGACCGGCGGTGTATCCGGTGCCGTCGGGATGCGCAGGGCCTTGAATGCGCCGTCGGGCATGCGTGCGTGCAGCGGTGCGACCCGCGCGAGGGCGTCGGCATCGCGCGCAAAAGCCGTGTCGGACATGCCCAATGGCGCCAGCAGGCGCTCGGTCATGACATCACCGAGCCGCCGCCCGGTGACGCCCTCGACGACGAGGCCGACCCAGTCGAGGTTCGTCCCGTACTCCCAGCGGGTGCCGGGGTCGGACATCAGTGTCGTGCCGAGCGATTCGACGGTGCCGGTCGCGACGTCGGGCAGGCCGAGTGCGCGGGCCACGCGGGTGAAGTCGGCGTCGAAGAAGGTGTAGGCGAAACCGGCTGTGTGGGTGAGTAATTGGCGGGTCGTGGGTGCGCGCAGTGGAGCACGTAGTTGTGGGGTGCCGTCGTCATCGAACCCGTCGAGGACCGCCACGTCGGCCAGGCGCGGCTCGTAGCGCGCAGCCGGCGCGTCGAGATCGAGTACGCCGTCGTCGACGAGTTGCAGGGCGACGGTCGCCGTGAGGGATTTGGTGACCGAGTACAGGGCCAGCACGGCGTCGGTGGTGATCGGTCCCGCGGCGCCGAGGTGGACCGTCTCGTCTGCGGTCGTCACACCGGCGACGACACCGGGGAGTCGCGAGACGTCGGCGGCGCGCAGCTGCGCATCGGCGGCGTGGGCGAGGCGTTCAGGGTCCGGCGGTGGCGTCGACATGGCTCTAGCCTCGCAGGCCGTCGACGAAGCGCTCCAGGCGTTCGAGGGCCTCGGTGAGGTCGGCGGTCGATGCGGCGTAGGAGAGCCGGACGTGATCGTCGGCGGTGGCGACCCCGAAATCCATCCCGGGAGTGAGCGCGACGTGCGCCTGGGTGAGTGCGCGCTCGCAGAACTCGGCCGAGCCCAGTCCGGTGCCCGAGACGTCGAGGTAGACGTAGAAGGCGCCGTCGGGTGGCACCGGGACCGGCAGCCCGATGCCCTCGAGTCCGTCGAGGACGAGCCGGCGCCGGTTGCCGAACTCGCGTCGCCGCTCCTCGGTGACGGCCAGCGACTCGGCGGTGAAACAACTGAGTGCGGCCAACTGGGCGAGGGTCGGCGGGCAGACATAGAAGTTCTGCGCCAGACGTTCGGTGACGTCGACGAGATCCGGCGGCAGGATCGCCCAGCCCAGCCGCCACCCGGTCATCCCGAAGTACTTCGAAAAGCTGTTGATGACAACGGTGTTCGCGTGGAAGTCGCCGCCGGCCGCCAGGACCGAGCGCGGCGGATGCCCATCGGCGCCGGGATCGGCGAGGCCGAGATAGATCTCGTCGACGATGCTCCATCCGCCGCGTCGGGCAACCGCCCGGCACAACGCGACGAGGTCGTCGTGGGGCACCGACGTCCCGGTCGGGTTCGACGGCGAGGCGACGATCACGCCGCGGGTGCGCTCGGTCCAGGCATCGGCCACCAGCGCCGGGGTCAACTGGAAACGGCTCTCCGGTGTGGTGGGGATCAACGACACCTCGGCGCCGAAGCTCTCGGCGAACTGGCGGTTGCACGGATAGGAAGGGTCGCCGACGAGGACCCCGTCACCGGGATCGATCAGCGCCGCGCAGGTCAGCAGCAGTGCCGCCGATGCGCCGGAGGTGACCGCGACCTGCCGCGGATCCACCTCGGCGTGGAAATGCGTGGCATAGAAGTCGGCGATCGCGGTGCGCAGTGCCGGCGTGCCCAGGGCGTCGGTATAGGCCAGCGGCCGACCGTCGGTGAGTTCGCGGGCCGCGGCGAGGAACGCCGGCGGCGCCCCGAAATCCGGTTCCCCGATGTTGAGCCGGATGACGTCGTGGCCGGCCGCATCGAGTGCACCCGCCTTCTTCGCGAACTCCATCGCGTAGAACGGTGCGACCCGCTGGGCCCGTCGGGAGATCTGCATGGACCTCATTGTGCGACCGGCCGGCCGGCGCCTGGTCGGCCGGGTGGGGGCCGAGACACGGCTGCGGCCGGCGGGGGGATCCCCGCCGGCCGCAGCGATTGCCGATGTGCCGGATCAGGGCACGTAGTTGAAGGAGTCGGGATCGGGCCCGCGCCGCTTGTCCTTGTTGAGACCGTCGATCGCGGCGGTGTCCTCGGGGCCGAGCTCGAAGTCGAAGAGTGCGAAGTTCTCCTCCACCCGCGAGCGCGTCACCGACTTCGGGAAGATGATGTCGCCGCGCTGAATGTGCCAGCGCAACACCACCTGTGCGACCGTGCGGTCCTTCTCCTGGGCGATCTTCTTGAGCACCGGATCGTCGAGCACATCGCCCTGGGCGATGGGCGACCACGCCTCGGTGGCGATGGCGTGCTCGGAGTTGAAGGCCCGCAACGCGTTCTGGGTGAGATACGGGTGGATCTCGATCTGGTTCGCCGCCGGCACCACGTCGGTTTCGAGGAACAGACGCTCGAGGTGGTGCTTCTGGAAGTTGGAGACGCCGATCGCGCGGGCCTTGCCATCGGAGTAGATCTTCTCGAGCGCCTTCCACGTCTCCACGAAGTCGCCGACCTCGGGCAGCGGCCAGTGGATGAGGTACAGGTCGAGGTGATCGACACCGAGACGCTTCAGAGACTCGTCGGTGGCCTTGATGGCGTCGTCGTAGGCGTGGTTGCCGTTGTTCAATTTGGACGTGATGAAGACCTCGTCGCGCGAGATGCCCGACTTGCGAACGGCTTCACCGACCTCCGCCTCGTTGCCGTACATCTGGGCGGTGTCGATGTGGCGGTAGCCGACGTCGAGTGCCGAGAGGGTCGCCTCGACGGTGTCCTCGGGCGTGATCTGGAAGACGCCGAATCCCAGTTGCGGGATCTGCACGCCGTTGTTGAGGGTGATGGAAGGGACTGTCATGGAACACCTTTCACTTCATTGTTGTGGGGTGCCCGCCGATGTGGCGGAGGTGGTCACCGGCGCCGATCAGGGGATGAGGACGAACTTTCCGCGCGGATGACGCTCCAAGAGATCGGCCAGCGCTTGCCCGGCCTGGGCGAGCGGGTAACGCGCGGCGACCTCGGTCACCAGTGAACCGTCTGCGGCCGCGGTGATCAATCCCTCGGCGGCCTCGGCCCGGTGGCGTTTGCTGTCGGCGGACGAACCGTCGACCAGCACGATGCCGTCGTCGGCGCGGCCGAAGGCGGCGATGCTCACGATCCGGGACCGGTCATCCACCAGGTGCAGCGAGACGTCGATGGCCTCGTCGGTGCCCACGGTGTCGATGGCGGCGGTGACCGGACCGGCGGCGGCGTCGCGCAGGCGGTCGACCAGCCCGTCGCCGTAGGTGACCGGGATCGCGCCGAGTTCGCGGAGATGATCGTGGTTGGCGGGTGCGGCGGTGGCGATCACCGTCGCCCCGGCCTGCACGGCGAGCTGTACGGCGATCACCCCGACCGCGCCGGCACCGCCATGGATGACGACGACGTCGTCCGCGCCGATGCCTGCGGTGGCCACGGCGTCGGCGGCGGTCACGCCGACCAGGAGCAGTCCGGCCGCGTGTTCGGCGTCGAGTGAGTCCGGTCGGTGGTGCAGGCGATCCGTGCCGACGACGACATGATCGGCGAACGCGCCGGGAACCGGATAGCCGACGACGCGTTGACCGACGGCGAATCCGTCGGTGTCGGGGCCGACGGCGTGGATGACGCCGGCGAGTTCGTTGCCGATCGGGCGGGGCAGTGCGGAGCGGTCGGTGCCCATGGCGCCGAGCACGATCTTCGCGTCGATGGGGTTGACGCCGATCGCCTCGGTGGCCACCACCACCTGCCCGGCGTCGGGGGTGGGTAACTCGGCCTTGACGACCTCGGTGACCTCGGTGGGGTCGCCGTAGTCGGTGGCAACGACCTGAACAGCGGTCACGGCCGCGGAGTCGATGTCGAGGGTGTTCTCGTTGGTGTTCTCGTTGGAATGTGGGAGTCCGGCCATGCTGGTTTCAAGGACTCGCTCGCGGGCGGTATTCCATCGCTCGCGTTCGGCGCGGTCACGACCGGGCCGTCACCGATCGGCATCCTCAGGTCGCGAACCAGGCCCGCTCCTCGTCGGCGAGCGCCTTGGCCAGACGCAGGCGCGTGGTCTCGGCGAGCGGTTGCGGCAGGTCGGCGGGGTCGAACCAGCCGACGTCGGTGTTCTCGTCGTCGGCGACGTGTGGTCGTCCACCGCGATATCGCGCGAGGAAGCAGACGTCGAGGTATCGGGTCTGATCACCGTTGGGATAGGTGATCAGCGGCGTGACGTCGACGCTCGTGAGCCGCACCACCTGGGCATCGATGCCGGTCTCCTCGGCGATCTCGCGGATGATCGCGTGTGCGGGTTCCTCGCCCGGTTCGAGAACGCCGGAGATGACCGCCCATTCGTCGGTGTCGGCGCGCCGGGCCAGCAGCACCCGGCCGGCATCGTCGACGACGACGCCGCTCACACCGGACAGCCATAGCGGGGAATGGCCCACATGGACACGAAGATCACTGATGAATTCGGGGATCGGCATGGCCTCGATCTTGCCGGTTAGTGCGGCGAGGGTCCCGCCCAGGCGGCATCCGCCCAGGTCGCGGCCGTTCACCGACCGGATTCGTACTCGCGTTCGAGATCTTGTCGGTGGCCGGTGCTTCACTGGCCCCATCCCGAGCAGAGGAGGCCCCCCGATGTCCGACCCGCACCAGTCCGAACCGCACACGCCCGAACCGCACACGCCCGATCCCGATCCCGGCCGGTCGTGGGCTGCGATGCGCGACTGGCTCGCCGACTCGGTGACCGGCATCCCGCAGGGTGGGGTCCTCGACCTCGGCCCGGGTGAGCACGACGAGTCAGACCCCGATGCCGGGGATGTCCCGTGCGCTCAGATTCTCGTTCTGCGTGACCACACGATGATGGTCCGGCTCTCGACCACGGTGATGGACGTTCCCATGATCGGTGGATATGTGGTGCCGCGGGCGATGCTCGACCGGTGGAACTATGAGGACCGGTTCGGCGACTGCACTCACGGATACCTGCTGACTCGCTCGCCCGGATGCGTCGCCGACATCTGCATCGCATGGTTCCGGGACCGCCGCGCCATCACCACCCCGACGATGCTGGGATGCAGTTACGCCACCGGCGACCCTCGACTCCTGAGCCCCAGTAGGAATGTACCCAGTCGGAACGCAGATGGGGGAGACCCCTGATCTTTCCCCCAGAAGTACGTCTGACCAGTGAAATCCCGCTCGCGGAGAGGCATGGTGGAGTCATGAACACACCACAAGACACCACCACAACCACCCACGGCAGCGGCCTCAATTTCTGGAAGGTCCTGGGCATCATCGCCATCGCGCTGATCGCGCTGGCGATGCTCGGCCCGATCATCAAGGGACTCTTCTGGGTCGGGCTGATCGCCTTGGCGATCTACGGCGGCTTCATGTTGTTCCGCGCATGGCGCAAGGGGCCCGGACGCACTCCCCCCTCGTCGTTCTGAGCCGAGGCCGCGGCGGAGCGGGGGCGCCGGAGATCCGGCGTCGAGGCTCAGTGCTGTTGTGCCAGTTGCTCGAGCAGCGCCTGACGGTTGCCTCGCACCTCGGAATGCCGTAGCGGCATGACCTGCTCCACCAGGATCTCGTCGGTGGCGTCCGGCAGCAGGGCGAGCACCTCGTCGAGGAAGTCGTCGAGCGGCATCGCCCACTCGGCCTGCCCCTGACCGGGCAGCAAATCGGTGCGGACGGCCGGTGGAGCCAATTCGAGAACGTCGATTCCCTTGGGCGCCAATTGGAATCGCAAGGAATCGGAGAATGAATGGATCGCGGCCTTGGTGGCGCTGTAGGTCGGGGTCGCCACCAGGGGAGTGAACGCGAGACCCGACGAGACGGTGATGATGGTGGCGCCGGGGCGGGCGGCCAGGAACTCGGTGAAGGCGGCCACCAGGCGCAGGGGTCCGAGGACATTGGTCTGTACTTCGGCTTCGGCGGTGTCGAGGAAGCCGGGTCCGGTGAGGTCCTCGACACGCATGATGCCCGCCATCGCGATCAGCACGTTGGTCTCGGGAAACCTGCGCTGGACGTCGGCGCTCACCTTTGCGACGTCGTCGGCGTCGGCGGTGTCGATCCGCACCGTGTGGATGCCGGGATGGCCGGCGGCGATCTCGTCCAGCAAGGCGGTGCGCCGGCCGCCGACGATGACCGTGTTGCCCAGTTCGTGCAGACGCACGGCCAGTCCCAGGCCGATCCCGGAGGTCGCCCCGGGGATGAAGACGGTGTTGTCGGTGAGTTTCATCGATGTACTCCTTGGCTGTGTGGTTTCGGTTCGGTGTCTGCATCTCGATCGTGTGGTCACGTCGACAACCCACTTCAGCTCGGTGTGCACCGGGCTGCCAGGCCGCAGTCATCCACGGACCGGTGATCCCTGGATCCGGGTCCGCGGTGGGGAGTAGAGGTGTAGGGCATGACCACCACCATCGATCGGGCGGGACTCGCGCAGTTCCTGCGCAGCCGCCGCGACGCGCTGGCCCCCGCCGATGTCGGACTACCTGCGGGTGTGCGGCGACGCACCCGCGGATTGCGGCGTGAGGAGCTCGCACAACTCGCCGGGATGTCGACCGACTACTACAGCAGGCTCGAGCAGCAACGCGGGCCGCATCCGTCGGCTCAGATGTGTGCCGCAATCGCCCAGGCCCTGCACCTGGGACTCGACGAACGCGATCACCTCTTCCGCTTGGCCGGGCTCAATCCGCCCGACCGGATCGATCACGACGACCACGTCGGTCCGGGGATGATGCGGATCGTCGACCGCCTGTCCGACACGCCGGCCATGGTCGTCAACAGTGCGGCGGAGACGTTGTGGCAGAACGCGCTGGCCGTCGCACTCGTCGGCGACGACAGTGTCTTCACCGGGTACCGCCGCAGTATCACCTATCGGTGGTTCACCGACCCCGCCACGCGGGCCCGATACCCGGCGGCCGACCACGACCACCACGCCCGCGCGCATACGGCGCGGCTGCGTGCGGCGGTCACCATGCAGGGCCCACGCTCGCGCCCGGCAAAGATCGCCGCGGCCCTGCAGGCCGAGAGCGCCGATTTCGTCGCGCTGTGGGAGCGTCACGATGTCGGTGCCCGGCTGACCGACGAGGACAAACGTCTCCTGCATCCCGAGCTCGGCGTGATCGAGGTGCGCTGTCAGACCTTGCTCGACCCTGAACGTGCGCACGCCCTGCTGGTGTACACCGCGGTGCCGGGCAGTGAGAGCCACGACAAGCTGGCGATGCTCGCGGCCGTCGGTGTGTGATTCGGTCGGCGCAATCGCGTCGTGGCGCATGCACGTCGTCGATGCCTAGGGTGGTGGGGACCGACCCCGATCGAATCGACCGACACGAAACGAGGTGCACTGTGGCACGAGTGATCATCATCGGCGGACACGGAAAGATCGCGCTGCGACTTGCGCGGCTGCTCACCGCGCGCGGCGATGCGGTGAGTTCGGTGATCCGCAACGGGGCACAAACCGATGACGTGGAGGCGACCGGTGCCACGCCTGTCGTCGCCGACGTGGAGAAGCTCGACGTCGACGGGATCGCCGGGCTGCTGCGGGGTCACGACGCGGTGGTGTGGTCGGCCGGTGCCGGCGGTGGTGATCCGGCGCGCACGTATGCGGTCGACCGGGACGCCGCGATCCGCTCGATCGACGCCGCCCGCGCCGCCGGGGTCGACCGCTACGTCGTCGTCTCCTACTTCGGTGCCGACCGCAACCACGGTGTGCCCGAGGATGATTCGTTCTACCCGTATGCCGAGGCGAAGGCTGCGGCGGATGCTCATCTGAAGGACACCGACCTGGCATGGACGATCTTGGGCCCGAGTCGCCTCACCGACGAATCGGGCTCGGGACGCATCGCGCTCGGTGGTTCGGGCGAATCGAAGGGCGAGACGAGCCGGGACAATGTGGCGCAGGTGGCCGCTGCGGTCATCGCCGATCCTGCCACGGCGCAACGGATGATCGAGTTCAACGACGGCGACCAACCGATCACCGAGGCGCTGCACTGATCGTCCTGCTTCGCCCGGTGTGCTCCGTTGCACCGTCCGTACCGCGCGGTCCGCGTGCCGGCCGGTGATAATCGGGTGATGACTGCCGTCGGGGACGTCGAACACGTCGAGGATGCTCTTGCCCGGATCGTCGGTGATGCCAATGTGCTCACCGACGCCGACGCGATGGCCGGATATCTCGTCGACTGGATGGGCCGTTACACCGGGTCGGCCGATGCGGTGGTGCGTCCCCGGAGCACCGACGAAGTTGCCGAGGTCGTGAGACTGTGTGCGGCCCAAGGCATCCGGATGTGTGTTCAGGGTGGTAACACCGGACTCGTCGGCGGGTCGGTCCCGCCGCCCGCGTCCGGTGGTGCGCCGCTGATCGTGCTGAGCACCGCGCGGATGACCGGCATCGACGAGGTCGACCCGGTCGGCCGGTGCGTCGGCGCGCAGGCCGGTGCCACCATTGCGGCGATCGACGCCCGCGCCCAGGACTACGGGTTGATGTTCCCGGTTGATCTCGCTTCCCGCGACAGCGCGACCGCGGGCGGGGTGGTCGCCACCAACGCCGGGGGCATGCGCATGATCCGGCACGGCAACACCCGCGCCCAGATCCTGGGCGTCGAGGCCGTCCGGGCCGACGGAGAGATCCTGCGACGCTGGTCGCCGTTGGTGAAAGACAATGTGGGATACGATATTCCGGCTCTTCTTGCCGGCAGCGAGGGTACTTTGGCGGTGATCACCCGGGTGCTGTTCCGCCTCGTCACGCCCCCCGCCGAGACCGTCGTGGTGGTGTCCGCGCACGAGCAGGTCGCCGACGCGCTCGCCCTGATCGGGCGGGCACGCGAATCGGGGCTGGCGGTCGAGGCCGCCGAATTCATGACTCACGACGGACTCGATCTCGTCCACGAGTACGGAACCCGGCGGCCCGTTGCCACGCCCGCGCCGTACTATCTGCTGGTCGAGGTGTCGGGCGCCGGCGACACCGAGGAGGTCGTCGTCGACCTACTCGAGGATGCCGAGGGGATCATCGACGCCGTGCTGGAACCCGGTCCGGCGCGGGCCCTGTGGGAGGTTCGTGAGCGCCACACCGAATCGATCGCACGCGCCACCTCGACGCCGGTGGTCAAACTCGACGTGTCCTTTCCGATCCGTGCCCTCGCGGCGGCGATCACCGAGCTGCAAGACCTCCCGGATCGGTTCGACTTCGCGTGCCGGCCGATCCTGTTCGGCCATGTCGGCGACGGAAACATTCACGTGAATCTGCTCGACGTGCCGGTCGAGTCGACCGGCGCCGCCACCGATACGGTGTTCTCGATCGTCGCAGCTCTCGGCGGCAGTATCAGTGCCGAACACGGTGTCGGGCGCGCCAAGGTCGCGTGGACACATCTGGGCCGATCAGCCGTCGACCTCGCGACGATGCGTGCGATCAAGGACGTCCTCGATCCACACGGACTGCTCAACCCGGGAGTGCTGTTCGGCTGATCGCCACCGGCGAGATGCCGCGCGCCCAGCCGCCGACGGTGAGACGATGCAGGCGTGGCCGATTCAGTGGTGCCCGATGCAGTGGCGACCGACGCGGTGGGAGCGCGACTGGCCGAGTTGGCGCGCCGCAGCGGGGTGGCGACGAGCTATGTGGGATGGGGTGACACCGATCACGAGGTGAGCGCATCGACGCTGCGGTCGGTACTCGACGCGATGGGGATCGCCGCCGACACCGACGAGCAGATCGACGATTCGCTGGCCGAACTCGACATCGCCGCGTGGCGGACGCTCGTCGCGCCGGTCACCGTGCTCACCGAGGGCGACGCGGCGACCTTGTGGGTCCATGTGCCCCACGGCAATCCGGTCGAGCTCACCCTCACCACCGAGGGCGGCGACCGGATCCGCCCGGTGCAACTCGACATCTGGTGGGAGCCGCGCGAGGTCGACGGGGTGCGCACCGGCCGGGCGAGTTTCGCCGTGCCCGACGGCCTGCCGCCCGGATACCACGAGATCACCGCCACCGACACCGTCACGCAGCGCACCGCGTCGGCACCGCTGATCGTGACGCCGCGCCGGCTCGACACCGCCGACGCGCTGCTGGGGGAGCAACGGTGGGGGACTGCTCTGCAGCTCTATTCGGTGCGGTCCTCACGGTCCTGGGGCGTCGGTGATCTCGCCGACCTGGCCGAGATCGCGGCGTCGACGGCGAGCACCTATGGCGCCGACTTCGTCCAGGTGAACCCGCTGCATGCGGCGCAGCCCGTCCCGCCGCTCGAGAACTCGCCGTATCTGCCGGTGACCCGTCGCTTCGTCAACCCGCTCTATATCGCGGTCACCGACATCCCCGAATTCGTCGACGTACCCAAGGCGGATCGCAAGGTCATCGAGAGGCTCGCCAAAAGCTTTGTGGCCGAGGACCTCTCGACGAAGAAGATCAAACGCAACAAAGCCTACCGGGCCAAGCTGGCGGCCCTGGAGATCATCCACCGGGTGCCGTTGCGGACCGCACGCGCCGCCGCCTACCGGCAGTTCCGGCGCCGGGAGGGGGAGGGCCTGCGCGACTTCGCCACCTGGTGTGCGCTCGTCGAGGAGTACGGCGCCGACGGTCCCGAATGGGAGGGCGAACTCCGCGATCGGGAATTCGTCGCGCAGCAGCGCCGACGGCTGGCCGAACGTGTGGAGTTCTACACGTGGCTGCAGTGGATCTGCGACGAACAGCTCGCCCTCGCCCAGCGTGCCGCGCGGGCGGCGGGGATGCGGATCGGCATCGTCGCCGATCTGGCCGTCGGGGTCGGCCGGGACGGCGCCGACGTGTGGACGCTCGGCGACGTCCTCGCGACCGGCGCCACGGTCGGCGTCCCGCCGGATGGCTTCAATCAGCAGGGACAGAACTGGAACCAGCCGCCATGGCATCCGCGGCGGCTGGCCGAATCGGGGTACGCGGCCTACCGCGACATGCTGCGCACGGTGCTGCGGCACGCCGGGGGCCTGCGCGTCGACCACATCCTCGGTCTGTTCCGGCTGTGGTGGATCCCGGACGGGCGCTCCCCGGCCGAGGGCACCTATGTGCACTACGACCACGATGCGCTGATCGGCATCCTCGCTCTCGAGGCGCAACGTGCCGGCGCCGTCGTCATCGGCGAGGACCTCGGGGTCTTCGAGCCGACGGTGCGCCAGACCCTGGCCGACCGGGGCATCCTCGGCTGCTCGATCCTGTGGTTCGAGCAGGGCGCCGACGCGCCGGTCCCGCCCGAGGACTATCGCGAACTCTGTCTGACGTCGGTCACCACCCACGATCTGCCACCGACCGTCGGCTATCTCGCCGGTGACCACATCACCTTGCGTGCCGAACTGGGACTGCTCACCGAGGGCGAGGACGCCGACCGCGCGCGCGAGGAACACGACCGCGATGCCATCCTCGCGATGGCCCGGAAACGGGGGCTGTGGTCGCCGGACATCCCGTTGACCGATCCGCGCACCGTCGATGCGCTCTACCAGCTCATCGCGGCGAGCCCGTCGGTGTTGCTCGGGGTGGCGCTCGTCGACGCGGTGGGTGAACGGCGCATCCAGAATCAGCCGGGAACCGACTCCGATCAATATCCCAACTGGTGTATCCCGCTGGCCGACGAGGACCGGCGCCCGGTGCTCATCGAGGACCTGCCGGCGAATGCGCGGTTCGCGGCGCTGGTCGCAGCGCTCGAGGCGGCCGGAGTCGGTGGGCGCCCAGAGTCCGACGACACCTTCGGCTGAACGCGATGAGCCGGCGCCGTCAGGCGGTATCCGCACTGCGGCGCAGGGCGAACACGATGAGGATCATCGCGAGCGCGCACAGGATGCCGACCCCGATGTTGAATGCGATGCCCGCGGTGACCAGGCCCCAGTGGGCCGCGGCGATCCCCTGCCCGATGATCGGGACCGACAACGCGACATAGGCGACCACGAAATAGGTGGAGGTCACCTCGGCGCGGCGGTCGTCAGGGCTGGCGGCCACCACTGCGGCCATCCCCTTGCTGAACGAAATGCCTTGGCCGACACCGGAAATCACGGCACCGATGATCAGCAGCGTGAGCGAGGCCGCGGCCAGCGACCACGCCAGCACCGCGACCCCGACGACGAGTATCGCGCATCCGGCGATCAGTGCGGTGCCGGTGGGTGCGCGGCGGCCGATGATCTGGATGGCCGCCGACGAGGCCAGCAGCAGTGCGACGAGGGCACCCGCAGCGGCATGATTGTCGATGCCGATCACCTTCGCCAGAAACGACGGAGCGATGCCGGTGAAGGTGCCCAGCACTGCGAACCCGGCGAACGCGGCGATCGCCGGGCCCGTGAAGACCGCCCGCACCTGCGGTGGCACCGACAGTCGTTGCAGGCTCAGCCGGGCGCCCGGGGTGATCGTGACCGGTTCGGCGATGAACCAGACGGCTGTGCCGACGAGGGCGAGGACGACGAGGTCGACCACGAAGACGGTGTGCAGCGGTGCCGGCGCGTACTCGGCGAGCAGGCCCGCCACCAGCGGGCCGAGCCCGAGTCCGCCCATGTTGGCGGCGGTGGCGATCGCCGGGGCCCGCGACTGCCACGAGCGGGGCGCGAGTTCGATCACCGCGGCCGTCGCGGTGCCGGTGTAGATACCCGCCGACAATCCGGAGACGACGCGGCCGGCGAGTAACTGGCCGAGCCCGCCCGCGGTGACGAAGATGACCGCGCTCACCGCCGAGATCAACACGCCCGCGATCAGCAGCGGCCGTCGGCCCACGACATCGGACCAGCGTCCGCACAAGATCAGGGCGGCGATGACCCCGGCGGCGTACACGGCGAAGATCACCGTCGTCGTGGTCACCCCGAAATCCAGTTGCGAACCGTAGATCGAATACAGCGGCGTCGGGATGGTCGTCCCCATCATCACCACCGCAAAGGCGGCCACCGCCGCCCCCAGCGCGGGACCCGGGCGCAACGTCCGGCGCGCGGAGGCCGGACCGTCGGGGTGTCGGCCGGTGCCGCCGGGTGGTGTGTTGGTTGCCATGGCGTTTCTCAGCGTATCGCCGGCGGCGCGCGGTCGACTACTCTACGACCACATGGCGCCTGCTGATCCGCGAATCCTCGTCACCACCTCCCGGATGCCGTTCGCGGTGGACGAGATCCACAAGCTCGGCGAGACCGGCCGGTTCGTGGTGGCCACCGACACGTTCCGGGCCGCGCCGGGAAACCACTCGCGCGGTGCGAGCAAACACCGCATCGTGCCGGCCCCCGCGCAGGAGCCGCGGGCCTTCGTCGACACGATCGCGACGATCATCGACGAGGAGCAGATCAACTGGCTGCTCCCGATGTTCGAGGACGTCTTCTACCTCGCCCGGCACCGCGAACAACTGGCGGCCGACCGCGATATCGAGCTCTTCTTTCCCGACCTCGACACCTTGCGTCTGGTCCACGACAAGGTCAGTTTCACCCAGTTGTGCAAGCAACTCGATCTCCCGGTCGCCGAGACGATCACCGCCACCGACAAAGATGAGCTGCGCACCGCGCTCGGGCACTGGGATCACTGGTTCGCGCGCGCGGCCTTCGGCCGCGGCGGGCTCGACGTGGCGACCAACACCGGCCCGCTGGCCGGCGAGATCAGCCCCGAGGACATCGAGCCGACCGCCGAGAACCCATGGCTGGTGCAGGAGTTCCTCAAGGGCGTCGATCGATGCAGCTGGAGCGTCGTACACCACGGCGAGGTGGTGCTGCACTCCTGCTACGAGCATCCGCTGGCCATCGACAATCGCGGCGGGGTGATCTTCCGTTCAGTCGACTCGCCGGAATCGCTGGAGACCGCGCAACGCATTGCGCGCGAACTGAATTGGCACGGTCAGCTCAGCTTCGACTACCTGATGACCGAAGACGGTGTCCACCACATGGTCGAGTGCAATCCCCGCCCGACCGCTGGTTGCACCGTGGCCACCGCCGAGGAATTGGACACCGCGCTCTTCGCGCCCGGCGAACTCGTCGTCGTCCCGGCCGGCCGCAAGAGGATGATCCGGGCGGCGGTGATCCGCGACGCCCTGATGCACCCGAGTCACGCGCGCGCCGACCGGGACGCCGCACGCGGCGCCTTGGGAGTGTACGAACAGCGCAAAGACCGTCTGCCGCTGCTGTATTCGGCGTTGTCGCTGCAGCACGTGTGGGCCTACCGCAAACAGCTCGGGATCGATCGCGACAAGGGCGAGACGCTGGTGGCCACCCAGTTCTTCGACGTGCTCTACGACGGATCGCCGATTCCCTGAGCCGGTACTTCCCTGAGCCGGCAACTTCCCTGAGCCGGCAAATTCCCTGAGCGGCCGATGCTCAGGCGGCGCCGGAGTCGGTTTCGGCCTCCGGATATCCGGCGAGCATCAGGTCGGCGACCGCGGTCAGTGCCTGCGCCCACTGCGCCGTGTACTCGTCGGTCCATGCGGGCCCGGCGATCTCGGCCATCGTGGCGATCAGGGTCTGCGCCACCACCGGATACAGCGCCTCGCCGACACCGAGATCGGCGTGGCGGCGGCCGAGCGCGCCGAGTGTGGTGGTCAGCCATTCCGGATCGTCGAGGTGTTCGACCACGCTGATCACCGCCGTCCGCAGCATGGCGGCCTGGCCGCGGGTGCTGCGGCTGAACATCGGCTGGACCTCGGGATGGGCGGCGAAGAGCTTCTCGTAGAACAGTACGGTGAGTCCGTCGTCGGGCAGATCGACGAGGGCGAGGCTGGCGGTGAGGGTGTCTTTGTCCATGCCCACAGGGTGGGTGGCGCGGGTTTCGTCTGCGCAACCTGCGGAAAGCGCTCGGTAAAAGCAACCTCACAGCGGGCGGGGCCCCGTGTGAGGACTTTCTGCCCACGCGCTCGGACTGTGCGACAGACGCTAGAGTGATCTGCGTTACTGTGGAAGCGGGTAACAGATAGAGATGGGGGTCGCGGGCCCGGACGGCACAGCGACACTCGGGAGGAGCGGGTCATGTCATTGCATCATGAGGTCATCATCGTCGGCGCCGGATTCGGTGGGCTCGGCGCGGCCATCGAGTTCCGGCGGCTCGGAATCGACGACATCGCCATCCTCGAACGCGAGGACGACCTCGGCGGCACCTGGCATGTCAACCACTACCCAGGGCTGGCCGTCGACATCGCGTCGGTGACCTACTCGTACTCCTTCGAGCCGAATCCGTATTGGTCGCGCTTGTTCGCCCCGGGCCCCGAACTCAAGCGCTACGCCACCCACATCGCCGACAAGTACGACCTCAAGCGGCACATGGAATTCGGCACCGCGGTGGCCGGCGCAGAGTGGGACGATAGCCGGCAGCGCTGGACGGTCCGCACCGCCGACGGCACCGAACGCACGTGCCGGTATCTGGTGACCGCGACCGGCTTCCTCTCGCAACCCCATATCCCCGACTTCCCCGGAGTCGATACCTTCACCGGCAGCATCCTGCACACCGCGGCCTGGGACGATTCCGCCGATCTCACCGGCAAACGGGTGGCGATCATCGGGACCGGGGCGACCGCCGTCCAACTGATCCCCGAGGCGGCGCGCGTCGCGAAACACCTGACGGTGTTCCAGCGCACCCCGATCTGGGTGGTGCCCAAGGTCGACTTCGCCATCCCGAAGCCGGTGCAGCGCTTGTTCGCCCGGGTCCCCCTCGCGCAGCGGGCGGCCCGCCTGGTCAACACGTCCCTGCTCGAGATGCTGATGGTGTTCGGGGTGCTGCACTTCCGGCAGGCGCGGCTCGGCAACATGGCGGCGGCGATGCTCGCCAAGATGCATCTGCGCGCCCAGGTGCCCGACGCATCGTTGCGGCGGGCACTGACCCCGGACTACGACTTCGGCTGCAAGCGACCGACATTCTCCAACAGCTACTTTCCCGCGTTCGTCCGCGACAACGTGACGCTCGAGACCAGTGGCATCGGACATCTCGACACCGGTGCCATCGTCGTCGGCGACGGCCGCCGGACCGAGATCGACACCTTGATCCTCGCGACCGGATTCGACCTGTGGGACAGCAACTTTCCCGCTTTTCCGGTCGTCGGCCGGGACGGCGTCGAGTTGGGGCAGTGGTGGCGGACCGAGCGGTTCCAGGCATATCAGGGCATCACCGTCCCGCGCTTCCCGAACCTGTTGTCGCTCAACAGCCCGTACTCCTACAGCGGACTCTCGTACTTCACCACCATCGAGGGACAGATGACCCACATCGGCCGGCTCTTCGAGGAACTGAGACGACGCGGGGCGTCGACCTTCGAGGTGACCGAGCAGGCCAACGCCGACTTCCTCGGCGAGGTCACCGACAATCTCGCGTCGTCGGTGTTCTACCGGGGCAACTGTGCGAGCTCGCGCAGCTACTACTTCAACCACCAGGGCGAGGCCGCGTTGTTGCGGCCCAACTCCACGCTGACCACCCTGCGGAAAATGGGTAACTTTCCGCTCGACGCCTATGCGTATCGGAACGCGCCTACTGTGTGACCATGCGTGCATGGGCCGTGAACCGTCCCGGACCGATCGACACCGCGCCGTTGGCGTTGGTCGACAAACCGGTGCCCGAACCCGGGGCCGGAGAACTGCTGGTACGCATGCGTGCCTGCGGGGTGTGCCGCACCGATCTGCATGTCTGTGAAGGTGATCTGCCGGTCCACCGGCCAGGGGTGACGCCCGGCCACGAGGTGGTCGGCGAGATCGTCGGCCTCGGCGACGGCGTCGCCGGATTCGGTATCGGTGACCGGGTGGGCGTTGCCTGGCTGCACCACACCGACGGCACCTGCGCGTACTGTGCCCGCGGCGACGAAAATCTTTGCCCTGCATCGGTCTACACCGGGTGGGACGTCGATGGGGGCTACGCCGAATACACCACCGTGCCCGCCGATTTCGCCTATCCGCTACCGGCGGGGGTCGACGATGTGACCCTGGCCCCGCTGCTCTGTGCCGGCATCATCGGATACCGCGCGCTCAAGCGGGCCGCACTCCCGCCCGGCGGTCGACTGGGACTCTACGGCTTCGGCGGCAGCGCGCACCTCGCCGCGCAGGTGGCGATCGCACAGGGCGCCCGGGTGCATGTGATGACGCGCGGCGAACGGGCGCGTGAGCTGGCGCGCTCGCTCGGCGCGGTCTCGGCGGTCGGCGCCTACGACGCCCCGCCCGAGCCGCTCGACGCCGCGATCACCTTTGCCCCGGTCGGCGAACTGGTACCGGTTGCGATGCGTGCCCTGGACCGGGGTGGTGTCCTGGCGATCGCCGGCATCCATCTCAGCGATATCCCGGTGCTGAACTATGAGCGAGAGCTGTTCTACGAGAAAGAAATTCGTTCGGTCACCGCCAACACCCGCGCCGACGGCCGCGAATTCCTGGAGCTGGTCGCCGAATACGGCATCACCGCCACCACGCACCGATACCCACTCGCCCGCGCCGATGTGGCCCTCGCCGACCTGAAGGCCGGGCGCTTCGACGGCGCCGCGGTGCTCGTGCCCGACGATTGAGTTCTCACCGAGCCTCGGGCACGCGGCCGGTGGGCCGGTCAGGCCGGGTTGAGCAGTTCTGGCGAATTGTTGACGACCCGATTGACCAGCGGCGACACCTCGCGGATCGCGATGGCGGCCGCGACGTCGGCGCTCGGCGGCGCGAACAGATCCGTCGGCGCCTGATGATCGGGATCGAGCCACGCATCCCAATTTCCGTACGGCATGATCAGCGGCATCCGATCATGGATGTCGCGCAGGTCGCCGACGGCGTCGGTGGTCAGGATCGAGCAGCTCAGCAGCGGTGACGCAGCAGGATCGGTACGGTCGCGCCACACCGACCACAGGCCCGCCATGAACACCCGGGTGCCGTCGGCCGGGGACATGAAGAACGGCACCTTGGTCGGCTTGCCCTTGGCGTCGGGCGGCCCTTTCTGCCACTCGTACCAGCCGTCCATCGGCACCAGGCAGCGGCGCGACTTCACCGACGACCGGAACGAACTCTTCTCGCCGGCCGTCTCGGCGCGGGCGTTGAACAGCAGCGGACCCTTGCCGATCTCTTTGGTCCAGGCCGGGACCAGACCCCACCGCATGGCGCGCACGCGCAGCCGCGGGTCGTCCTCGGGCTCGTCATGGTCGTGCCGCTTGACGACGGTCATCACGGTCGTGGTCGGTGCGACGTTGTAGTTCGGTCCGGGCACACCGGGCGCCTTCTGACCCGATCCGTCGGCGTTTGTCGGTGCGTCGAGCGGCACCTCGTTCACGGCATCGATCTCCGCGGCGAGTTTCGCCGGGTCGGTGGTCACCGCATAGCGTCCGCACATGACCTCATGTCTACCCGACGGGGCGTGCGGATCGGTGGTCGGACGACGGTGTCAGGCGGTCTTGTCCGCGCAGATGCCCGCGGTCACCGCGGAGGTGATCGCGATCAGGTCGGCCGGCGCCAACTCGACCTCCAGACCACGGCGCCCGGCGCTGCACAACACCCGCGGCCACCGCAGCACCGACTCGTCGATCACGGTGGGCAGCGCAGTGCGCTGACCGATGGGGGACACCCCGCCGAGTACATAGCCGGAACTGCGGGTGACCGCCTTCGCGTCGGCCAGCACCGCTCGGCCCGCGCCCAGGACGGCTGCTGCGGCCTTCAGCGACAACTTGTACGGAACGGGCAGCACGGCCACGGCCAGGCCTGAGGCTGCCCCGGTCAATTCGATGACCAGGGTCTTGAGGACCTGTTCGGGCGCCACACCGAGCCTGCCGCCGAGTAGGGCGACGGCCTCGGCGCCATATGCGGCGCTGCGCGGATCGTGGCGATACCGGTGGACCTCGTGGGTGATCGCCGCCGCGGTGAGCGTGGCGATGGCCGGTGTCGCGGACACACATACCTCCTCGGTGAGACCGGTGGGCCGACCGGTCGGAGAAAGCCTGGCAGGGGAGAACTGATGGCGGAACACAGCAGGCGTCGGACGGAACAATTGTCGCGCCGGCCCTGTTATCACCACAGGACCGGGCGGATATGACCGCATCATCGCAGGTGGATGCGGCGTGTAGCCCCAGTGACGATCTCGGGGTCTCCTTGGGAGACGACTCGAAGCAGCGGAAGGCAGGTGGGCAGATGAACTCGGAGATGCTGCTCGATCCCCCTCGAACACCGCCGGCCGGTGCCGGCTCGGTAGACTTGATCGACATCATCGGATCACCGGAATCGGTGTCCGCCGGCGTCATCACCGAAGGGATCGCAGTGACCGAACCCGATTCAGGCGCTCGCGAGAGTGCCCCGGCCGACTCCGCGCAGGACTTGTCGGGCAAGACTGCCGACAAACGGTCCGCGCGTACCGTCACCGGTTCGGCCGAGGGCCCCGGCTCCGCCGCTCCGCGCCGCGCCGACCCCGGCGAGAGCGCCGCCGACCTGACCGAGCGATTCGAGCGTGACGCGTTGCCGCTGCTCGATCAGATGTACGGTGCGGCGCTTCGGATGACGCGCAAACCGGCCGACGCCGAGGACCTGGTCCAGGAAACCTACGTCAAGGCCTTTTCCGCCTTCGCGTCGTTCCGGGAGGGCACCAATCTCAAGGCGTGGCTGTACCGGATCCTGACCAATACCTACATCAACGGCTACCGGAAGAAGCAACGGCAGCCGGCTCAGTACCCGACCGACGAGATCACCGACTGGCAGCTCGCGGCGACCGCCGAGCACTCGTCGACGGGTCTGCGGTCGGCCGAGATCGAGGCGCTCGACGCGCTGCCCGACGACGAGATCAAGGCAGCCCTGCAAGCGCTGCCCGAGGATTTTCGGATGGCGGTCTACTACGCCGACGTCGAGGGGCTGCCGTACAAGGAGATAGCCCAGATCATGGACACCCCGATCGGCACCGTGATGTCGCGTCTGCACCGAGGTCGACGGCAACTGCGCGAACTGCTCGCCGACGTCGCCCGTGAGCGGGGCTTCAACCGTTCGGTCAGCACGACCACGAGCGAGGTGGCCCGATGAGCGAAGCCCACGTACCCACCGACGACGACCCGGAATTCAGCTCGCTCGATTGCTCGGCAGTCATCGCCGACGTCTGGCTGCTGCTGGACCACGAATGCGACCCGGACGCGCGCGCACGGCTTCAGGGGCACCTCGACAACTGCCCGTCATGCTTGGCGCACTATGGCATCGAGCGTGACCTCAAAGCGCTGATCAACCGCAAATGCGGGGGCGAGCACGCGCCCGCCGGACTCCGCGACCGGCTGCGGGTGGAGATCCGCAAGACCGTCATCGTGCAGGAGACGCGCTACACCTCCGGAGACTGACACACCCAGTAGATTGAGAAAAGACGCAGGTCATCGGCCTACGACAACGCCCGGGCGGAACCGGTCCCATCGGACCGGGCTCACCGCACCGGGCGTTTGTCGTTCATACGCCGAGAACTGAGCTCAGGCGTTGGGTCGCTTGCCGTGATTGGCTGCGCTCTTCTTCCGAGCGCGCTTCTTGCGTCCGCGCTTACCCATGGCGGGCCTCCTTCATCGAGTTGTGCCCCCAGATTGTCCCACGAGCAGTGCAGTGTCCGGGAATCGGTGCGTGACTGCCCCTGCCGAGGGTCGGATGCGGCCGTCGTCGGCGCGCGCGGGGTGGACCAGATCCAGGGTGGGCTAGATTCAGGGGCATGGCTGAAGACGTCGTGGCAGAGATCGTGGCGAGCGTGCTGGAGGTGCGGACCGGGTCGGGCCGGCACGTCGAGGTCGGCGACACACTGGTGCTGCTGGAGTCGATGAAGATGGAGATCCCGGTGCTCGCCGAGGAACCCGGCACCATCGCCGAGATGAAGGTCCACGTCGGGGACGTGATCCAGGCCGGCGACATCATCGCCGTCTACGAGTGATCGCCTGAGGCGAGGCGAGATCCCACCGCCATGTCCACCCTGGCCGATCTGCTGGCCGAGCACACAACGCTGCGCGAGCGTGCCGCGGCGCATCTGCAACGGCTGGTGGCCGAATGGCAATTGCTGGCCGACCTGTCCTTCGCCGATTTCGTCCTGTCGGTGCGTACCGAGGCCGGTGACATCGTCAACGTTGCCCAATGCCGGCCCAACACGGCGTCGACGGTGCTGCCCGACGACGAGGTCGGACGCGTCGTCGACCCGGCCGTGCACCCGCAGGTCTTCGGCGCCTTCGCCGAGGGCCGCATCCTTCGCGACGAGGACCCCGTCTGGCTGGGCGCGACGGCCATCCGGCGTGAGACGGTGCCGGTGCGGTTCATCGACTCCACCGGCGGCGTCGCGGTGGTGGGCGTGCTCACGCGCGCGGTCGACCTGACCCATCCGCGGCTGCCGTCCCCACTGGAACTCGCCTATCAGAATTCGGCCGGCGACCTCTGCCAGATGGTCTCCGACGGCACGTTCCCGCAGCAGGAGGGCAATCCGCGGGGGCTCTCGACGCCGCGCGCCGGGGATGGTTTCGTGCGCATCGACGACCGTGGGGTGGTCGTCTACGCGAGCCCCAACGCGTTGTCGGCGTTCCACCGCATGGGCTGGAGCGCCGAACTCGGCGGAACGCGCCTCTCGGAGGTGACCGCGGCCCTGCTGACCGATCCGTTCGAGTCGCAAGACGCGGCTTTGCTGATCGACGCCGCATGCGGGGTGAGTGATCCGCCGACCGGGCCCTACCGCGATGTCGGGATGCGGATGGAGGCGAACGCCCGCCGCGCCACAGTGCTCATCCGTGCCGTGCCCTTGGCCCCACGCGGAGCCAGCACCGGTGCAGTGGTCCTGATCCGTGACGTCACCGAGGTCAAACGTCGTGACCTCGCGCTCATCAGCAAGGACGCGACGATCCGAGAGATCCACCATCGGGTCAAGAACAATCTGCAGTCGGTGTCGGCGCTGTTGCGACTGCAGGCGCGGCGCACCTCCAACGATGAGGCACGCACCGCGCTCACCGAGGCGGTGGGGCGGGTGGCGTCGATCGCGCTTGTGCACGAATTGCTCTCCGGCAGTGTGGATGAGGAGGTCGACCTCGACGAGGCCGTCGATCGACTGGTGCCCACCCTCGTCGACGTCGCCTCCGGTGACCGGCCGGTGTGGGTGCGCCGCCGCGACCGCCTAGGCGTTCTGGCCGCCGACCTCGCGATGCCGTTGGTGATGGTCCTCACCGAGCTGATCCAGAACGCGATCGAGCATGGCTTCGTTGCCGCGCGCACCGACGCGCGAATCGACATCCACGCCGACCGTGACGTGCGCAGCCTACGGATATCGGTGCGCGACAACGGTTCAGGGCTGCCCGACGGCTTCGACATGACCTCGTCGGAACGGCTCGGCCTGCGTATCGTGGCGACGCTGGTGTCGATCGAGCTCGGCGGTGAGGTGAGTGCGATGCACAACCCGGATGGTCCCGGCGCCGAGTTCGTCGTGGTGATCCCGCTGCATCGGGAAGCCACGCGCTGACCCTCTGGTGCAGTTGAATCCGGCCGTGCAGGCAGATGTGGGGTGGCCGGTCGGCGCAACAAAAAACCCGGCCATGGCCGGGTCTCTTGTGCGGCCGCCGGAGGCGGCCGGTGTTCGTCGCTCGCTCAGACGCCGCTGCGGGTGCGGGTGCGGGCGGTGCGACGCTTGAGTGCGCGTCGTTCGTCTTCGCTCATGCCGCCCCAGACGCCGGCGTCCTGGCCCGATTCGAGGGCCCACGCCAGGCAGTCGGCGGTGACCGGGCACCGTGCGCAGACGAGCTTCGCATCGGCAACCTGTGCGATGGCCGGACCGCTGGTTCCCACCGGGAAGAACAGCTCCGGGTCCTCGTCGCGACAGATGGCCTTGTGACGCCAGTCCATTCCTTCTCCTTAAGGTGCTCCGCGCACCACTCGACAACCGTTGGTTGGTTTGTATTGGCTGTAACCGATAATTCACGCGAAGACACCGATTGTTTCCGCGCTGTTGCTTGTGAATACTTTCACGAATCCAGGCGAAGTCAATGGTCTTGCGTTAACACGTGGGCAATATCACTGTCGTCGCAATATCACTTCACGTGTCCGGTCCCCGCGGGGGGCCGGTGTGTCAGCTCCAACTCCGGTGAACTATCCTACGCCGAGTCGGGCCGAGCCGTCACGCGTTTTTGCAGGTCGGGCTCGTGGCAATCGTCTGATCGATCACAGTGCGTGTGAGCAAGCGCACGCTGCATGGCTGGTCACACGCACCCCGCGGGGCGGTCGCGAACGGATGTCAAGCGCTCGGGTCGGGCTGAGATCAGCGGTTGACAGTCGGCTCACCGGCCGGGGCGACGACGTCGAGGACATCGGAACGATGGTCGAACCGGATGTCGGTGAAGGCGCCGATGTAGTCGCCGTCCATCTGCACGTCGAGTGCCTCCGGAGCCGCGAAGGCCACCCACGCCACGTCGTCGTCGCGAAACACGTGGCGGGCCTTCGGGGTGCGCCCGGCGACCAGTCGCGTGGCCAACGGGAGATTGCGCAGCACCCCGGTCGACGTCGCGGCGAAGACGCCCAGGCGCGTCCCGAACCCGGTCGCGGGATTGATCCGGATCTCCCGCCGCCCGAGGTAGGTCCACGGGCTGGTGTTGCTGATGAAGGCGAACCGCGTGTCCTCGACCGGGTCGTGGCCGGCCGCGGTCACCGTGAAAGTCTTTGTGTCGCGGGCATTTCGAAGGAAACTCGCGATCGTCGTCCGTAGGTAGCGGGCGGGCGTCGCGGCTTTGCCCGCGTGGCGCTTGTCCTCCATGGCGTGAACGATGATGGCGTCGATGCCCATGCCCGCGTTGAACAGGAACCACCGATCCGCGGAGTGCCCCAACCCGACCCGGCGGTGGCTGCCGTGGTCGAGGAGATCGATGATCTGCCGCGTCGCCTGAAGTGGATCGGGATCGATGCCGAGCGTGCGGGCGAACACGTTGGCGCTGCCACCGGGGATCACCGCGAGAGCGGGTAGCCGGGTGGGCGCACTCCGCCACGGAGGGCCGAGCAGACCGTTCACGGTCTCGTTGACCGATCCGTCGCCGCCGTGGACGATCACCGCGTCGTAGTTGTCTGCGACGGCTCGTGCGCCGAGTTCACCGGCGTGGCCGCGATGGGTGGTGTGTTCGACGTCGACGGGGAAGTGTGCGCTCAGCGTGTTGACGAGGGCATCGCGGCCGGCGGGGCTGGTCGCGGTGGCGAACGGGTTGACGATGAGCATGACGCGCACGACATCCGAGGATATGGGGTCGTGGCGGACCGCCGCCGCCCGGGCGGGCGTGTGGCCATCCGGGCGGGCCGACCTACCCTGGACGGGTGAGCACACGCAGTGGACAGGGGGACCGGCCGCGCGGTCGCGGAACCGGCGGCGATGAGCGGCGCGCGAGCGCCGCCGATCGGGCGCCGACCCCGATCCGGGTGGCCGGTGCCCTGACGGCCGCCGAGGGCGTGGCTGCGCTCGTCGTGGCGGTGATCCTGGTCGTCCGGGGACTCACCGACGACCGGCACGATGCATTCAACGGCCTGGGGACCGCACTGTGGCTGGCGATCATCTTCGGTGGTGTGCTGGCCGGCGGGCTGGCCTTGATCTTCGGACGACGCTGGGGCCGGGCGATCTCGGTGGTGGCCCAGATATTGCTGTTACCGGTCGCCTATTACCTGTTCACCAGCCACCAGGCGGTGTTCGCGGTACCGCTGGCCATCCTGGCCCTGGTGACCCTCGGATTTCTCTTCGCCCCGCCGTCGCTGCGCTGGCTGGCCGGTGACCTGGAACTCGAGGAGCCCGGCCCGGCTCCGGCTGCCGGTGACGACGGCCCCCGGGGGCGCCGGCCCGGTACCCAGGGACCCGGTAAGGGGTCCGGTAGCAAGGGACCCGGTAGCAAGGACCCCGGTACCAAGCGGTAGGGCGTAAAGCGGCAGGGCGCCAACGGCCGCACGGGTCAGCCACGGCACGACGTGCGGCGGCGGTGACCGACTGCGGGCGCTTCGCCGAAGCGTCCGCACCTATGGTGCGGACGAATCTGCGGCTGCATTGTGGTCGGCCACACAGAATTCGCCGATTCCAACCACTACAGTGAACGCCATGACGCGCATGCTCGCGGTTGCGAACCAAAAGGGTGGGGTTGCCAAGACCACGACCGTCGCGTCGCTGGGGGCCGCGTTGGCCGACCTCGGTGTGTCGGTGCTCGTCGTCGATCTGGATCCGCAAGGGTGTCTTACCTTTTCCCTCGGACATGACCCGGATCAGTTGCAGTCGTCGGTACACGACGTGTTGCTCGGTGATGCGGAGATCGCCGATGTGCTGGTCGAGACCGACGACAAGATCACGCTCCTGCCGGCGACGATCGACCTGGCCGGCGCCGAGGCCCTGCTGCTGATGCGGCCCGGCCGCGAGTACGCCTTGAAGCGTGCGCTGGCCGAGGTTGCCGAAGACTTTGACGTGATTCTCATCGACTGTCCGCCATCGCTGGGTGTGCTCACGCTCAACGGACTCACGGCCGCCGACGAGGTGATCGTGCCCCTGCAGTGCGAGACGCTCGCCCATCGTGGTGTCGGACAACTCCTGCGGACCGTCACCGAGATCCAGCAGATCACCAACCCGAATCTGACGATGCTCGGTGCGGTCGCCACGCTCTATGACGCCCGGACCACCCACAGCCGGGACGTGCTCGCCGACATCTCCGATCGTTACGGTCTGCCCGTGCTCGATCCGGCGATACCGCGCACGGTGCGCTTCGCCGAGGCGTCGGCGTCCGGCGCGTCGGTGATGCGGGGCCGAAAGAACAAGGGCGCCACCGCCTACCGCGAACTTGCCGAGAATCTTTGGAAGTACTGGGACAGCGGCGAGGACGTGCACACCGCAGATCTGAGCTGAAGCTCTGCGTATTCGCTTGTGCGCTGCCTGCTGAGCCGAGCCGGCGTCAGCCCCTCGGTCCGTACACCTCGATGAGCGGGCCGCGTTGTTCGACGACCAGATCGCCGAGGACCCGCAGACCGACGGTGCCACCGGTGTAGCCGCGGCGATCGAGCTTGACGGTGCGGATGTCGGCGCCGGTTGCCGGATCGCGGACACTGATTCCCGACGGACTCGGCAGCAGCAACTGCCCGCCCATCACCGCGCCGGGCCCGAGCGCCGCCGGGATCTGATATCGCGGCCGCAGCGATTGTGCGTCGAGTACCACCGTCGCCTGGCCGGTGAAGTAGGTGACGAGTCCATCGGAGAAGGTCGCGACGCTGTCGGCGGGAGGCTGCGCCGATCCCTTCACCTCGCTCGAAGCTCCGGGGGCGCCGTCGGCGTTGAACAGCCGGATCGACGGTGGCTGCGATGCCGCCGCGTTGGTGCCGCCGTCGTAGACCGCGATTCCCGAGGTGCTCATCGCGACCAGTCGGGGTGGATCGTCGGACGCGCGTTCGGTGATCAGCGTCGACCCGTATTGGGTGACCTGGTCGTTGCTGTCGAGAAGTGCGCCGAGCACGGTCAGCCGATACCCGGGGTCGCCGGCACATCGTTCGATCACCGCGACCCGGTCTCCGGCGAGGGTCGATGAATACAGATGGCAGTCGGTACGCCCCGGCTGCACCCCTGGTTTCACCGGCGCGCTGACCCGCCCGTATTCGATGCCCCGCACCAGGTTGGATCCCCAGGTCTCGAGGCGTCCGGGTCCCTGGGCGAGGACATAACCGGAGCCGGCGAACAGGCGCAACGTGTCGTCGGCGTCGCTCGTGCGCGCCGCCTTGCGTGCGCCGGTGGAGCCGTCGAGTGCGGTGACCTCCGAGCAGCCACGCGAGTTGCGATACACCGCCAGAACCTCGTCGACGCTGCTCGGCCACGCCGCTGCCGCACTGCACAGCGATTGACTGCGGTCATAACTCCACAGGGGACGACCGCTCGTCGGATCGTGACCGGTGACGGTTGTTCGGTCAGCCGTCACGATCACCGCACGGGCGAGCGCGGGTTGGTCGGTCGCCGCCGACCGAGCCGACCAGCGCGAGGCGAACGCGGCGGGCACGGTCGTGGCGGGCACGACCTCCGCCGGAGCGGTCGTCGCCGTGACGCTGTGGGCGTGGCGGGCCGGACTGATCCACCAGACGACCGCACCCGCCACGACGAGGACCACGACGATACCGAGACTGACCAGGAGATCGGCGCGGGTGCGTCGTTCTGGCCGAATCCGTCGCGCAGACGGCGTGCGGGGTGGGGTCGACGTGCTGATCGGAGGCTCCAGGTTGTCGTGCGGGTCCGCGTCGGCAGGCTCGCCTGACCCTACTCGGAGGCCGCCGCGGCCGGGGCTCCCGAAGTGGCCGAGTCCGCCGATGGCTGCTCGGCTGCGCCGTCCTGTCCGCCACGTCGCCGCGAGCCGCCGCGACGGCGACGCCGCTTGCGCGGGGCGTCGGCGGCATCCGATGCCGGATCGGCGCCGGCCGAACCCGGGGCGTCACCGGCCGAACCCGCTGCGGATGCGGCGTCGGATGACGTGGCGGGCTCCGCGGTTTTGCCGGTGTCGTTCGTGGCGCCGCCACCGGTCGTGGGGCTGCCGCCGCGGGTGCGGCGGCGCGACCGCGAACCGGCAGCGGGCCGTTCCCGGCGTTCGCGCCGTTCGCGGCGCTCTCCGTCGGCCTCGGCAGGTGCGCGCCGCGGTGCGGCGATGCGGCCGGTCGCCGACTCGGGGATGCCGAGCTCGGCGCGCAGGTGCTCAGAGGTCGAGTAGGTCTCGACCGGCTCGGGCTGGCCGAGTTGCAGTGCCGCGTTGATCAATTCCCAACGATGCAGTTCGTCCCAATCGACCAGGGTCACGGCGATACCGGTGCGCCCGGCGCGGCCGGTACGTCCGATGCGGTGTACGTAGGTCTTGTCGTCGTCGGGGGACTGGTAGTTGATCACATGTGTGACGTCGTCGATGTCGATGCCGCGTGCGGCCACATCGGTGGCGACGAGCACGTCGATCTCGCCGGTTCGGAACTTCTTGAGGGCCTTCTCGCGCGCGACCTGCCCGAGGTCGCCGTGTACGGCGCCCACCGAGAAGCCGCGCTCGGCGAGGTCATCGGCGACCTTCTGTGCGGTGCGTTTGGTGCGGGTGAAGATCATCGTCGCGCCGCGGCCCTCGGCCTGCAGGATGCGGGCCACGAGTTCGGCCTTGTCGAGCGCGTGCGCCCGGTAGACGTACTGGGTGGTGCGCTCGTGAATGGCCGAGTCGTTGGCATGCTCGGCCCGGATGTGGGTGGGCTGCTGCAGGAAGGTGCGGGCCAGGGTGACGATCGGCCCGGGCATCGTCGCCGAGAACAGCATTGTCTGCTTCTGCTCGGGCAGTGCGGCCATGATGCGTTCGATGTCGGGCAGGAAGCCCAGATCGAGCATCTCGTCGGCCTCGTCGAGGACCAGTACGGCCACCTTGCCGAGGATCAGGTGACCCTGTTTTGCCAGATCCAGCAACCGTCCCGGAGTGCCGACCACGACGTCGACCCCGGCCTGCAGATCGGCGATCTGCGACTCATAGGGGCGCCCGCCATAGATGGAGGTGATCTTCAGCGGCCGTCGGCGCGACCCCGTCGGTGTGCCGTCGGCGTCCTCGCCCTCGGGCAGGGTGACGACGACTTTCTTTGCGGCGACCTTGAGATCGCCGGTCACCTGCACGCACAACTCTCGTGTCGGCACGATCACCAACGCGCGGGGGGTGTTGTCGAGCGGGCGGATCCCCGACTGTTCGGGGTGGATGAGCCGGTGCAGCAGCGGGACACCGAAGCCGAGTGTCTTGCCCATCCCGGTGCGCGCCTGCCCGATGAGGTCGTCGCCGGCGAGCGCCAGCGGCATCGTCAGTTCCTGGATCGCGAAGGTATGGGTCTTGCCGTCGTCGGCGAGCGACGAGACGATCGCCTCGTCGACGCCGAGATCGGCGAAGGAGGGGGAGTCATGGGCGTCGTCGACGATGGTCGTATGTATGCCGGGTTCGGTCATGTTGTTACTCGTGTGCCTTTCGTATGTCGCTCGAGCGCGCACGAAAGGCTCCACTGATTCGTCGAGTGTCGGGTTCTCCGGATCTCGGATCTCCCGGTGTCTCGCGTTCGCCGCGCGACCGTCGCGATCGCGTCGGGCGACAGGGTGGGCTCGCAAGTGCGCGCACAATGTCTGGTGGTCTGCGAGCGTTCTCCGGCTGCCCGGGCGATGCGCTCCGCCGTCGACGTGTGGGCGCCGACAGGCTGCCCGCACGCGATCGGCCGATCGACGTTCGCCGACTACACCGTCCGCAAGTGTACGTGGTGGCCGAAGCCGACCGATACGCGCGACCGTTACCATCGGGGCATGTCGTCGTCGACCGCCTCGCCCGAACCCGTACCGGCCATCTCGGGCGACCTGTCGGAGCGGGATGGGTCGGCCCGCCTCGACGAGGAGCAGGATGCGGCCGTCGGCAAGCTGTTCGCGGTTCTCCTCGCCGGCGAGTACGCCGCGTTCTACCGGCTGATCGACGAATCCTCGATGGCGCCCGACACGGTCAGCGGCATCGCGATCGCCCGGATGGCGGCGTCGGAGATCGCGCATTTCGAACTACTCGCCGAACAGGTGGTGCAGCGCGGGCTCGACCCGGCGGAATCGGTGGAGCGCTACCGCCCGGTCTTCGACCGATATCACCTCGCCACGACCCCGCAGACGTGGCTCGAGGCGCTGGTCAAGGCATACGTCGGCGACGGGCTGGCCGCCGACTTCTACCTCGAGCTGTCGGAGTTCATGCCGTCGGCTGCGCAGCGGGTGGTCGCCGGGGTGATGGCCGAGACCGGCAATTCGCGGTTCGCGCGCGAGCAGGTCAGGGCCGCGCTCGCCGCCGACCCGGCGTTGCGCTCGCCGTTGACCCTGTGGGGCCGCCGCTTGCTCGGCGAAGCCGTCACGCATGCGCAATGGGTCCTCGCGGCCGAGGAGGACGTGACCGACCTGCTGTTCTCGGGTACGACATCGCTGAACGGGGTCGCCGACTTCTTCGAGTCGATCACCGCCCGGCACGCGCAGCGGATGGCCGACATGGGGTTGGGCTGATCGCGTCGGGCAGATCGTCGGGCCGGCTTGCGCTGTGAGCGGAGCCGCTGCCCGTGGCCGGTTCCGCTGGACTAGCCTGGTGCGGCAGGCAACAGCCGCATCGTGATGTCGGCGTTGCACGTTCAACGTGACAGTTTCTCCAGAGAAGGGTGGCCATGACCATTGAAGTGAAGATCGGTATCACCGACAGCCCTCGTGAACTGTCGATCCAGACGCCCCTCGACAGCGACAAGGCGCTGGCCACCGTGGAGGCCGTACTGAGCGGCAAGGAGCAACTGCTCACGCTCACCGACGAGCGTGGGGCCCGCTACCTCGTGCCGGTCGCCAAGATCGCCTACGTCGAGGTGGGGGCCTCGGAAAACCGTCGCGTCGGATTCGGTTCCTGAATCTGAATCTGCCCGACCCCAGCGCACCGGTGCCATCGGGCCCGGTGCGTTGTCGTGTCCGGCGGGAGACTACTCGGACGGGGTCGTCGTCTGCGCGGCTTGCGCCGCCGCTGCTTCCTCGGCCAGGCGCGCCTGCGCGTCGAGTTCGGCCTGTCGCGGCACATGGGAGAGACCGCCCCACAGAAGTGCGACGGTCGTGTCGATGGCGGTCTGTTTGTCGATGGGCCGCCGTGCCTCGAGCCAGTAGCGGGCGTTGACCTGGCTGGCGCCCACCAACCCCGCGGCCAGCATGCGCGAGCGATACGGATCGAGTCCCGAATCCTGCATGACCAGGCCGTAGACGGCGTCGACACATGCCTCGGTGGCGCCCTCGGTACGTCGGATGACCGCCGGATCCATCACATCGGAGGCAAAGATCAGCCGGTATCCGGAGTTGTCGGAATCGATGAAGTCGAAGAACGCCTGGACCGCGGCCTGGACGCGTTGCCGGTTGTCGGTGGTCGTGAGCAGCGCATTGTTGACATCGACGACCAGTTTTTCCGCGTGGGAATCGACGACCGCGATGTAGAGGTCGAGTTTGGACGGAAAGTGCTGGTACAGGACCGGCTTGCTCACCCCCGCGTGGATGGCGATCTCGTCCATCCCGGCCGAGTGGTAGCCGCGTTCGACGAAGATCTCGCTGGCGGCCTCGAGTAACTGCAAGCGCCGTGCACTCCGGGGAAGCCGGGTTCCGTTGCGTCCGGCGGAGACGTTTGCGGCCGTGGGCATGGTTAGAGGGTACTCGGGTGCGGTGGCCGCAAACCCTGCGGTTCGTCGAAGTGAATACCCGGCCTTACGTGAGGACCAGTGATGTCGGACATGGTAACGGCGCGTTCTATGAGAAGGTGTGAACCGTGAGCCGCACAGATGATGCGTCGGGGACGCCGAGTGCGCCGAGCGGTGCCGGACGATACCGGGGGCGCGATGGCGAGACGGGTACGGCGCGTACGGCCGGCACCGGCGCTGCGTCGTCGACCGGATCGGCCGGGCGCAGCGGGAGCACCACGACCCGTCGACGGCCACTGCCCGATCAGCCGCTGCGGGCGCGCTGGGACCCGACCGACGACAACGGCAGGCAGCGGTCCGATCGTGACGCGGCGGCGCCGCGGAAGAAGCAGAGCGCGCTCGGACGATTTGTGACCACCTACGGCTGGCGTGCGTACGCGATCCCGGTCCTGGTGGTGCTGACCATCGTGCTGCTCGTGTACACGGTGCGTGACGGGGGAACCGAGAACACCGGCGCCCCGATCACGCCGAGTCCGTCGTCGCGCAATGTCGGGGTGACCAAGGAGACCCGGCCGATCGGCGCGCCCACCGGTGACATCCAGGCGGCGCAACTGACCGAGGCCGCGCTGCCCGGCGGCGGCGGTTTCACGACCGCGGGGCGCAAGACCTACCACGTCGTTGCGGGCACCACACCGCGAGTCGGTGGCGGCGGGCAGGTCTACACCTACACCGTCGAGGCCGAGAATGGGCTGGTCCCTTCCGAGTACGGGAGTGATCAGGCCTTCGCGAAGATGGTCGACGCCACGCTGGCCAACCGGAAGAGCTGGATCGGCGACGGCAAGGTCTCGTTCCAGCGGATCGATCGGGGCGAACCGAACCTGCGGATATCACTCACCTCGACCGACACCACCCGCGAATTGTGCGGCTACCAGATCAGACTCGAGACGTCGTGCTTCTACCCGCCCGACGAGCGGGTCATCCTCAACGAGGCCCGGTGGGTACGCGGGGCGCTGTCCTATCAGGGCGACGACGTCTCCTACCGGCAGTACCTGGTCAACCACGAGGTCGGCCATGGCATCGGCTACGAGCACCACGAGCCGTGTCCGGCCAATGGGGCACCCGCCCCGATCATGATGCAGCAGTCGTTCGGCGTCTCGAATTCCCAGATCATGGCCCTCGACCCGGACGTCCGCGCCAACCCGTCGCTGGTCTGCAAACCCAACCCGTGGCCCTTCCCCGATCGCACGAGCAGCAGCTGACCCTTGCCGCCGTCGCGGCTGGGCGGTGGCCGCACGGCCGGCGTGGCGCCGGGGAATGCCGGTATGCGCGGGGTCGTTGTTCCCCACAGTTTCTTCAATTCCGATGCACAATCCGGGAGGCCCATCGTGTCGTCCTTGCCACCGCTGGTCGAGCCGGCAGCCGAACTGTCCAATGACGAGGTCGCGCGCTACAGCAGGCACCTGATCATCCCCGACGTCGGGATGGACGGTCAGAAGCGGCTCAAGAACGCGAAGGTCCTGGTGATCGGGGCCGGCGGCCTCGGTTCGCCGACGCTGCTGTATCTCGCGGCGGCCGGCGTCGGCACCATCGGCATCGTCGAATTCGACGTCGTCGACGAGTCGAATCTGCAACGGCAGATCATCCACGGACTCTCGGACGTGGGCCGCCCCAAGGCAGAGAGCGCGCGGGATTCGATCCTCGAGATCAACCCGTTCGTGACCGTCGACATCCATGACCGGCGCCTGGAACCCGAGGACGCGATCGACCTGTTCTCCGGATACGACCTGATCCTCGACGGTACCGACAACTTCGCCACCCGCTACCTGGTCAACGATGCCGCCGTGCTGGCCCACAAGCCGTACGTGTGGGGATCGATCTACCGGTTCGAGGGCCAGGCATCGGTGTTCTGGGAGGATGCCCCCGACGGGCGCGGCATCAACTATCGCGACCTCTACCCGCAGGCTCCGCCGCCGGGCATGGTGCCCTCGTGCGCCGAGGGTGGTGTGCTCGGCATCCTGTGCGCCTCCATCGGCGCGATCATGGGTACCGAGGCGATCAAACTCATCTGCGGTATCGGGGAGCCCCTGCTGGGTCGCCTCATGGTCTACGACGCCCTCGACATGACTTACCGCACCATCAAGATCCGCAAGGACCCCGAAGGTGAGAAGATCACCGGTCTCATCGACTACGAAGAGTTCTGCGGGGTCGTCTCCGACGAGGCCGCGCAGGCCGCCGCCGGATCCACATTGACCGCCGCGGAGCTCAAGGCGAAGATCGATGCCGGCGAGAAACTCGCACTCGTCGACGTCCGGGAACCGGTCGAGTGGGACATCGTGCACATCGACGGGGCCACCCTTGTCCCCAAGGACCGGATACTCTCCGGTGCCGCCCTCGCAGAGATTCCGCAGGACCGGCCGACCGTCCTCTATTGCAAGACCGGGATCCGCTCGGCCGAGGCACTCGCGGCGCTCAAGCGCGCCGGCTTCGCCGACGCCAAGCATCTGCAGGGCGGTATCACCGCCTGGGCCAATCAGGTCGACAAGGAACTCCCGGTCTACTGATACCGGCGGCCACTGATACCGGCGGCCACTGATACCGGCGGCCACCGACACCGGCAATCGGCCGGCGCCGGTGTCGCTGCGGGATGCCGGGCGACGACCTCGGTATTCTCTGCAATGTGAACACCGTAGAGCCACCCGAGCACGTGCTCAACACGTTCGGGCTGACCGCCCATCCGCCCATCGCGATGGGCGATACCTGGGCCGGTGGCTGGCGCGTGGGCGAGGTGGTGCTCTCCATGGTCCCCGACCACGCGCGTGCGGCGTGGTCGGCATCGGTACGTGAGAACCTCTACATCGACGGCCTGCGGATCGCGCGGCCGTTCCGCGCCACCGACGGCCGATATGTGGTGTCGGGCTGGCGCGCGGACACCTACATCGCAGGTGTCCCCGAACCCCGTCATGACGAGGTGGTGTCGGTGGCCGAGCGACTGCACGAGGCCACCGCCGACCTGCCGCGTCCGAGGTTCCTCCTGCAGCAGCCCGCCCCGCCGCACACCGACGTCGACGTCTTCGCTGCCGCCGACCGCGCGGCCTGGGAGGACACCCCGATGCGCGCAGCCCGTGCGGCCGGGATGGCCGAGCCGAGCGCGCCGGACGGGCAGGAGAGTGTCGAGATACTGAAAACCCTTGCGCGCCTACGCAAAGACGTGGATCTGAAAAGCCAGATCGTGCACGGCGATCTATTCGGAACGGTGCTCTTCGCCGGCGCGGCCGCGCCCGGGATCACCGACATCGTGCCGTATTGGCGCCCCGCATCCTGGGCGTCGGCCGTCGTCGTGGTGGACTCGCTGGCCTGGGGCGGCGCCGACGACGATCTCGTCCGGCGCTGGTCGGATGAACCGGAGTGGCCACAGATGATGCTGCGCGCCACCATCTTCCGGCTCGCGGTGCACGCGCTGCACCCACGCTCCACGGCCGGCGCGCTGCCCGGTCTCAAACGCGTCGTCGACATCGTTCGGCTGATGGTATAAAACCGCAGATGGCACCGGTTGGTGCCGTCTGCTCCCGATCTCGGGCTCTCACACGCTTCGGGCGCCGATGTGAGAACAACGTGACGTCGCGGTCACCGAGGTGAAAATCGGCGCAACACGCACTTCGTACTTTTGGTTCCAACGACCGACGCCGTCGTCGGTGGTCAAGGCATTTCAGCCCGCTTCGACCCGATGGGACCAACACGAATGGCATTCTCGACACTTGTGCACGACCTGCGCAGAGACCACAAGATCACCGATTGGGATCCCGAGGATCGGCAGGCGTGGGACGGCGGAAATTCTGTCATCGCCCGCCGTAACCTCCTCTGGTCGGTGATCTGCGAACACATCGGCTTCTCCATCTGGTCGCTGTTCTCGGTGATGGCCCTGTTCATGGGTCCCGAGTACGGCATCAACGCCGACCAGAAATTCGTCATCGCGGCCACCGCCACCTTCGTCGGCGCCTGTCTGCGCGTGCCCTACACCCAGGCCACCGCGCGTTTCGGCGGCCGGAACTGGGCGATCTTCTCCGCGGTGGTCCTGCTCATCCCCACCGGTCTGACGATGATGCTGATGATGAACCCCGGCGAATTCGGCTACGGTTGGTTCCTCGCGGTCGCCGCGCTCACCGGTTTCGGTGGCGGCAACTTCGCGTCGTCGATGACCAACATCAACGCCTTCTATCCGCAACGGCTCAAGGGCTGGGCGCTCGGACTCAACGCAGGTGGCGGCAACATCGGTGTCCCCGTCATCCAGCTCCTGGGCCTCCTGGTCATCTGGCTGGCCAGTGACAGTCCCGAGATCCTCTGCGCCATCTACCTTGTGGCACTGGCGGTTGCGGGCATCGGCGCGGCCATCTACATGGACAATCTCGATCACCAGACCGCCAGTGGCCGCGCAATGATCGACTGCCTCAAGCACTACGACAGCTGGCTGATCTCGATCCTCTACGTCGGCACCTTCGGCTCGTTCATCGGCTTCTCCTTCGCGTTCAGCCAGGTGCTCAGCCTGAGTTTCCAGTCCTCGGGTGAAACCGCCTCGGCGGCAGCGCTTTCGGCCGCCCAGATCGCCTGGATCGGTCCGCTGCTCGGCTCGCTGTTCCGGCCCATCGGCGGCAAGCTCGCCGATCGATTCGGCGGCGGCCGGGTCACACTGTGGTCCTTCGCCGCGATGGTCGCCTCGTCGATCGTCCTGGTGACCTCGGGAACCATCGCCGACGGCCACCCCGGGCACCGGATCGAGACCGGGCAACTCGCCGGATTCATCGTCGGATTCATCCTGCTGTTCGCGATCTCCGGCGTGGCCAACGGCTCGGTCTACAAGATCATCCCGACCATCTTCGAGCACAAGTCGCGCAACCTGCCCGGCATATCCGGTACGGCAGCGGTGCTGTGGTCGCGCTCGATGTCCGGCGCGCTCATCGGTATCGCCGGCGCGTTCGGTGCTCTCGGCGGGGTCGCCATCAACCTCGTCCTGCGCAGCAGCTACAAGGCCAATCATTCGGCGACCGTGGCGTTCTGGATCTTCATGGCCTTCTACGTCATCGCCGCGATCATCACCTGGTGGTTCTACGCCCGCCGGGAGGTCGTTCTCGACCCCGACCACCGCCACACCGACGACATCGAGGTGGCCACCGCCGGTGCCCCCGCCCCGAACTCCGCTTCCACGACCGATACCCGGGGCACCGACGCCCCGACCGAGGTGAATGCCCGATGACCCACTCCCACAACCCTCTGGGCACATTCGAGAAGCCTGCTTCGGTGACGGCCCCCACCGCGAAGACCGCCGTCGTGATCGGCCACGGCATGGTCGGCCACCGGTTCGTGCAGACGCTGCGCGAGCGTGACCAGGCCGGCGCCTGGCACATCGTGGTGATCGCCGAGGAGTCCGAACCCGCTTACGATCGCGTGGGGCTGTCGTCCTACGTCGGTGCCTGGGAGCGCTCGGCCCTGGCGTTGGCCGGCAACGACTACGCCGGTGACGCCGCGGTTCAGATGCATCTGGGTGAGGCGGTGACCGCGATCGACCGCGACGCCAAGCGGGTGCGCACCGATCGTGGTGCCGACATCGCTTACGACGCACTGATATTCGCCACCGGGTCGTATCCGTTCGTGCCGCCGGTGACCGGACACGACCATGAGAAGTGCTTCGTCTACCGGACCCTCGACGATCTCGACGGCATCCGCCTCGCCGCCGAGGCGGCCGGTCCGGGTGCGGCGGGTGTCGTCGTCGGCGGTGGCCTACTCGGGCTGGAGGCCGCCAATGCCCTTCGGCTGCTGGGGATGACACCGCACGTCGTCGAATTCGCACCGCGGCTCATGCCGATGCAGGTCGACGCCGGCGGTGGCGCGGTCCTGGAGAATCTCGTCACCGATCTGGGCCTGCACGTGCACACCGGGGTGGGGACGTCGTCGATCACCGATGGCGCCGACGGCGAGTCGCTGACGGTCACCCTCAGCGACGAGTCGACGATCGACGCCGCGCTCGTGGTGTTCTCCGCCGGGGTGCGCCCGCAGGACTCGTTGGCCCGCGCCGCCGGTCTACCGGTCGGCGAACGCGGTGGGATACTGGTGGATTCGGCCTGCCGGACCGTCGATGCGGACGTCTTCGCGATCGGTGAGGTCGCGGCCGTCGACGGTCGCTGCTACGGGCTCGTGGCACCGGGATACAGCACCGCAGAGGTGGTCGCCGACCAACTGCTCGACGGTTCGTCGACGTTCCCCGGCGCCGACATGTCCACGAAGCTCAAACTGCTCGGCGTCGATGTCGCCAGCTTCGGTGATGCGATGGGGGTCACCGAGAACGCCCTGGAGATCGTCTACTCCGACGCGGTGGGCGGGAAGTACGCCAAGATCGTCATCTCCGACGACGCCACCACGTTGCTCGGCGGCATCCTCGTCGGCGATGCGTCGGCGTACGCGATGCTCAAACCGATGGTGGGACGGGAGATCCCGGGTGATCCCGCCGCCCTTATCGCTCCCACCGGCGGGTCGGCGGGCGTCGGCCTCGACGCACTGCCCGACGCCGCCGAGATCTGTTCGTGCAACGCGGTGTCGAAGGGCACGATCTGTTCGGCGATCGCGGACGGCGCATGCGATCTTGCCGCGGTGAAGGCGTGCACATCGGCGGGCACCACCTGTGGCGGTTGTGTGCCGAGCATCACCGCACTGCTCGCCGCGTCCGGGGTGGCGGTGAGCAAGTCGTTGTGTGAACACTTCTCGCAGTCGCGCGCAGAACTGTTCGAAGTCGTTGCGGTGACCGGTATCCGCACATTCTCCGAGCTGATCGCCAACCACGGCACCGGCAGTGGATGTGAGGTGTGCAAGCCGACCGTCGCCTCGATCCTCGCGTCGACCTCCGGCGAGCACATCCTCGACGGTGAGCAGGCGGCACTGCAGGACACCAACGATCACTTCCTCGCGAATCTGCAGAAGAACGGCAGCTATTCGGTGGTGCCGCGGATGCCCGGCGGTGAGGTGACGCCCGAACAGCTGATCGTCATCGGTGAGATCGCGCGCGACTTCGATCTGTACACGAAGATCACCGGCGGTCAGCGCATCGACCTGTTCGGTGCGCGGGTCGAGCAGCTGCCGAAGATCTGGCGCCGCCTCGTCGACGCCGGAATGGAGTCCGGGCACGCCTACGGCAAGAGTCTGCGCACGGTGAAGAGCTGCGTGGGCGAGACGTGGTGCCGCTACGGGGTGCAGGACTCGGTGGGCATGGCGGTACTGCTGGAGAAGCGCTATCGCGGCCTGCGGTCTCCGCACAAACTCAAGTTCGGCGTCTCCGGGTGCGCGCGTGAGTGCGCGGAGGCCCGGGGCAAGGACGTCGGGGTGATCGCCACCGAGAACGGCTGGAATCTCTACGTCGCGGGCAACGGCGGGCAGAGTCCCAAGCACGCCCAGCTGCTCGCCGGCGGAGTGGATGACCAGACCCTCGTCGCCTACATTGATCGGTACCTGATGTTCTACATCCGTACCGCGGATCGGCTCCAGCGCACGGCCCCGTGGCTGGAATCACTCGAAGGTGGTCTCGATCATCTGCGTGCGGTGGTGTGTGATGACAGTCTGGGGCTGGCGGCCGAACTGGAGGCCGCGATGGAGGCTCACGTCGCGGGGTACCGCGACGAATGGGCCGCGGTACTCGAGGACGAGGAGAAGCTGGCACGGTTCGTGTCCTTCGTCAATGCGCCGGAGGTCGCCGATCCGACCATCCGGTTCACCGATGGGCCGTCGGCATCGGCGGCGCTGGGCGACATCGACCTCACGCACCCCGGCGGGGACCGCAAGGTGCCGGTACTACTGGAGATGCCGCGCGTGCGAGCCGGACGACCGGCGCCCGGCCAGACGAGCGAACGCGAAGGAGTTCCGACATGACCGCCATCGAGGCGCCGAGCACGGCGAACGGACAGTGGGTGCGGGCCTGTCCGCTCGAGCACCTCATCGAAGGACGCGGGGTGGCGGTACTGGGCCCGGACATGACGCAGGCGGCGCTGTTCCGGATCTCGGCGGCCGAGACCGACCGTGAGGCCGTGGGACGCTCCCGGCTCTACGCGATCGGAAACATCGACCCGTTCGGTCGGGCCGCGGTGCTCTCGCGCGGGCTCACCGGTGACCATGCGGGCGAGCCGACGGTGGCCAGCCCGCTGGGCAAGCAGGTGTTCTCGCTGCGTTCCGGGGTCTGCCTCGACGACGAGTCGGTGTCGGTGCCCTCGTATGGGACGCGGGTGGTCGACGGCAACGTCGAGATCTGGTTCACCGGCAACGGGACACGATGAGCCCCGATCCCGCCACACCGGATCCCGCCCACCCGGCTGCGGCCGGCGCGGATTCGGCCGGTCCGGAGCCGACCACGCCCGACGAGCTGCCGCTCACCGGATTCACCATCGGGATCACCGCGGCGCGCCGTGCCGAGGAGTTCGCGGCGCTGCTCATCCGGCGCGGGGCCGACGTCGTCATGGCGCCGACCATCCGCATCCTGCCGCTGGTCGACGACACCGAACTGCAAGAGGTCACCGAACGCATCGTCGTCGAACCACCGGATCTGATGGTGGCCACCACCGGGATCGGCTTCCGGGGCTGGGTGGAGGCCGCCGACGGGTGGGGCGACGCCGAGCAGTTGCTGAGCGCGCTGGGCCGGTCGCGACTTATTGCCCGCGGGCCCAAGGCCAAGGGTGCGATCCGGGCCGCCGGCCTGCGCGAGGAGTGGTCGCCGGAGAGCGAGTCGTCCTCCGAGGTCCTCGACCGGCTCCTCGAGGAGGGCGTGGAGGGCAAGCGGGTCGCAGTGCAGTTGCACGGCGCCACCAGCGAGTGGGAGCCGCTGCCGGACTTCTGTGCCGTGCTGCGCGCAGCGGGGGCCGACGTGCTCCCGGTGCCCGTGTATCGCTGGAACACCCATCCCGACCTCGCACAGATCGACGCGATGATCGCCTCGGTGATCCGCGCCGACCTCGACGCCCTCACCTTCACCAGCGCGCCGGCTGCCGCGTCGATCCTCACGCGCGCAAAGGAACTGGGCAAGTTGCAGCCATTTCTGCATTCCCTGCGCACCGCCGTCCCGGTCTACTGTGTCGGGTCGGTGACCGCCGGACCGCTCGAGGCGCTGCAGATTCCCACGGCCTATCCCCGGCGCTTCCGGCTCGGTGCACTCGCCCGTCTCATCACCGACGAACTGCCCCGACGTAGTCATATCCTGCGAGTTGCCGGACATGACACGGCGATTCGCGGCCAGGCCGTCGTCGTCGACGGTCAGGTGCGGGACCTCTCGGCGACGGGTCATCTGCTGCTCAAGATGCTCGCCCAGGTGCCCGGACGTGTGGTGGCACGCCAGGAGTTGCTGCGCGGGCTGCCCGGTGACAGCGCCGATACCCACGCCGTCGAGGTCGCGGTCGCCCGGCTGCGCGCGGCCCTCGGCGATCCCAAGATGATCCAGACGGTGGTCAAGCGCGGCTATCGCCTCGCTGTCGACCTCGAATACGATGAAGCCGAGGACAATCCATGACTTCTCACGATCCCGCGCGGCTACCCCACGGGGACCGGCTGCGCGACGTCGAGCCGGTATTGGTCGCGCACGGAACCCGCAATCCGCAGGGTGTGGCGGTCATCGCCCAGATCGCGGAGAAGGTGTCGGCCGTCGTCGGTCCGACGCGCACCGCCTTCGTCGACGTCCTCGGGCCCACGCCGAGCGAGGTGCTCGCCGACCTGTCCCGGCCCGCGGTGCTGGTACCCGCTTTCTTGGCGTCGGGATACCATGTGCGCCAAGACATTCCCGATCATGTTCAGGCATCCGGTGCCGCCGGCACCATCGTCACCCGCGCGCTCGGCCCCGATCCGGCGATCGCCGGGGTGCTGCGCCGCCGGTTGATAGAGGCCGGTTGGCGGCCGGGTGACGCCGTCGTTCTTGCGGCCGCCGGCTCCTCGGACCGATCAGCCTGCGGCCAGGTACATCTGGCCGCCCGCCAGCTCGAGGGTCTCATCGGCGGCGACATCCGCGTCGGATTCATCACCACCGCGACGCCCAGCGTTCCGGACGCGATCGCCGCGGCCCGCGCCACCGGCCGGCGCGTCGTGGTGGCGTCATACCTGTTGGCGCCCGGTCTGTTTCACGACCGGCTGCACACCTACGGAGCCGACGTCGTCGGCGCGCCGCTCGGCGCCGATCCGGCGATCGTCGACCTCATCGTGACCCGGATGCGTGCGGCGGTCAGCCCGTACCGCACCGAGGCGGCACTCCTGCGCTGACGCGTGTTCCGGCCGTGCGCCCGACGGGTGTTCAGCCGTCCGGGTCGATCTCCCAGCGGCATTCGCGCAGGGCGACCCGGCCGTCGCGGACCGGTACCCCTTCCTCCTGTAGCCGCGCGAGCTGACGCGCGGCCAGATGTGGTGCGGGCGTACCACTCGCCGAGATGACGCGATGCCACGGCAGATCGGCGGCATCGGTGCGCATGATCCAACCGACGATGCGCGGCGACGAGAGGCCGGCCGCTGCGGCGAGGTCTCCGTAGGTGCTCACCTGCCCGCAGGGGATGGCCGCCACGAGTGCACGCACCCGTTCGACGTCCTCCTCGGAGATCGCACTCACCGCAGCGCACTCACAGCAGTGCGCGCACCGAGCGCGCGCACAGTTCCGGCTCGAGGAACGGCACCATGTGTTCGCAGTCGGCGTGGACGACGTGCACCTCGTCGGCGCGTTCACTCGCGCACGCCGCGAGGAATGCCGGACGCACGAAGGGCGGGTCGACGCGGTCGGCGACGACGACGTGCGTCGGGACGCCGCGGGGTGGAAGTGCGGGCGGCCGGCTCATCTCGCCCCACGCCGCCGCGGCCACCGGCGCACTGACCCGCCAGCCCACCCGGCCGTGCGGGCGGGCGACGAGATGCTCGGTGATCTCCGCCTCGAGGATGGCATCGGGCACCGCCGCCCAGCCCTCCGCGCGTTTGGCGGTCCGCGCGGCGTCGGCATCGGGGTAGTCCCAGTGATCGAGGCTGTCGGTGGCCACTGACAGCGCGAACTCCGGGTCGAGTCCTTGCGCCGGGTCGAGCAGTACGAGTCCGCGCACGGCGTCGGGGCGTTGGTTGGCGAGGTGGATGGCCAGGGCGCCGCCGAACGAATGGCCGATCACCACCAGCGGGAGCGCCGACGGATCGATCACCGTGTCGATGAATTCGGACAACGCGCGCACATGGTTCTCGATCGCCCAGGGGCCACGCCACGGCGAGCGGCCGTGTCCGATCAGGTCGGGTGCGACGACGTGCAGATCGGGCAGTTGCTCGGTGGCCAGTGGGGCCCAGCGCATCCCGTGCCCGGTCAGGCCGTGCAAAGCCAGCACCGTCGGTGCGCGGTGGTCGCCGAACTCGACGTGATGAAGTTCTGTCACCCGGACAATGATGCCGCGTCCGGGCCGGGTGCACGGCGTCGGCCCGGCTGTGGTCGTGCGGCTGTGGTCGTGCGGCGGGCCGGGTGGGTCGCCACGACTGTCGGTGTCGCGTGCTTGCATGGACCCATGGCTCGCGAGCGTCTCTCGACCCCGGCGGCGCCGGCGTCCCCGAAGCGGGGCGCGGCGTCGTCGGCGCGGGCACGTTCGGGGCCCGACCACCCGCCGAAGCGTTCGGGGACCGCGCTGCGCGCACATCTGGTGGGTGCCGGCGGCGGCGCGCTCCACCCGCGTGAGTGGCCGGTAGCCGTGCAGCGTGTCATCGACGCCCACGGCCCTGCCGAGGACGCGTCGGCGCAACCGTGGCGGCCCTTTCGCGTGCACGGTGGTCCCGGGTCGGGCAAGACCGCTGTCGTCGTCGACGCGGCCGTCGCGCGGCTCACGCGGCCGGGAACCGATCCGGAATCGGTCCTCGTCCTCGCCGCCGATCGGCGTGCCGCGGTGGCGCTGCGCGAGGAGATCACCCGTCGCGTGCTGGCCGGTGCGTCCGACGGCCCGGTCCTGGGCGGGGCATTGCGTGAACCGCTGGTGCGGACGGTGCATTCGTACGCGTTCGCGATCCTGCGTCTGCAGGCGCAGGCGCACGGCAATCTGCCGCCGCGGCTGATCACCGGCTCCGAGCAGGATGTGGTGCTGCGCGAGTTGCTCGCCGGTGATCTCGAGGACGGTGCGCACTACTGGCCGGCGCACCTGCGGCCGGCGTTGGGTACCGACGGATTCGCGCAGGCACTGCGGGACCTGATGATGCGCGCAGCCGAACGCGGCGTCGGCCCGGAAGAACTGGCCGCGCTGGGCAAACGCCATCGACGTCCCGAATGGGTCGCCGCCGCGCACGCCTTCGCCCAGTACGAACAGAACGTCCTGCTGCGTGGAGCGGTCGGTTCGCAGACGCCGGGTGCCTCGGCACCGGCCGTCGACGCCGCCGAACTCGTCGGATCGGCATTGTCGGCGTTTGCCACCGATCCCGACCTCCTCGCCGGCCAGCGGCGCCGCATCCGCCACCTGATCGTCGACGACGCCCAGCACCTCGATCCGCAGGCCGCGCAGTTGGTGCGGCTGGTGGGCACCGGGACCGACTCGACGATCATCGCCGCCGACACCGACCAGTCGATCTACGGATTCCGTGGCGCCAGTCCACGTTTCGCCGATTCGCTGGCGCCGTCGGGTGGGGAGCGAGACATTGTGCTGCGCACCGACTTTCGTCATCACCGGCAGATCGCGGTCCTCGGCCGGGCGCTGGCTGCCCGGCTGCCCGGCGCACGGCCGCACCGATTCCCGGTGGTGCCCGACGACGACCCCACTCCGCCCGGCGGCGCATCGGTACGCGTGTACAGCTCCGCGGCGAAAGAGGCGACGGCGGTGGCCGATCTGCTGCGCCGGGCACATCTCTTCGAGGGGGTGCCGTGGTCGCAGATGGCGGTCATCGTGCGGTCGGCGCACCTCGCACTGCCCGCGCTGCGCCGCGCGTTCCGGTCGGCCGGGGTGCCGCTGACCACCCCGACCACCGATCTGCCGTTGCACCGGCAACGCTCGGTCGCCGCACTGATGGTGGTGCTGCGTGCGGTGGCCGCACGCGAGTGGGCCGCACGCGAGGGGGCCGCACGTGCGGGGGCCGATCCCGGCCCCGATGACCTCTCGCCTGATGACTTCTCCGCCGAGGACACGCTGGCCGTCCTCACCGGACCGGTCGGAATGGCCGATCCCGGTTCGATGCGCCGCCTGCGGCGCGGAATCCGGCGCTGTGATGAGAAGGCCGGTGCCGAGCGGGCCGGGCGCGACTCGCTCACCTCCCTGCGGCTGGCCCTGTGCGATCCGGGCCTCGGCGCGGAGTATCTGCGGGCGCTGACCGAACACGAGGCCGCGCCCTTGGCCCGCGTGCTCGACGTCATCGGCGCCGGCGCGGCGGCACATCGCGCCGGGCGCAGCGTCGAGGAGATCCTCTGGGCCGCATGGCAGGCGACCGGACTGGAACGGCGCTGGGCGGGTTCGGCGATCCGCGGTGGGCCGGCCGGTGAACAGGCCGATCGCGACCTCGATGCCATGATGGCGATGTTCGAGTCGGCGGCGAACTTCTCCGACACCTTGCCGTCCGGCGGCCCGGGCGGATTCGTGCACTACCTGTCGCAGTTGCAGATCCCTCGTGACAGCCGGACGCCGGCTGCGGTGGCCGACTCGGTGTCGGTGCTCTCCGCGCACGCGGCGGCCGGTCGCGAGTGGGAGGTCGTCGCGGTCGCCGGTGTGCTCGACGGTCTGTGGCCGTCGCTGCGCAGCCGCGGAAGTGTGCTCGGCACAGCACAATTGGTGGACCTGCTGGATGGAATGGATCCGGCGGCGATAGACAAGGTGTCCCGGGGCGCCGGCGCGCTCGCCGACGAACGCCGGCTGCTGCTGGTCGCATGCACCCGCGCGCGCCGGCGGTTGCTGGTGACCGCCGTCGAGGACGGCGGGGGCGAGTCGTCGCCGTCACGCTTTGTCGCCGAGATCTCCGACGCACTGCGAATCGACGCGCGGCGGGCCCAGCAGCGACCCGACCCGGACACCCGCGGCCCGGACACCCGCGACCCGGAGACACTCGACACCGAGCCCGACACCGATCTGCCCATCGATCCCGGCGTCGAGCGGGTGCTGTCGCTGCCGTCGCTGGTGGCGACCCTGCGTGCGGCCGTCGTCGCCGGCGCGGACCAGCCGGACGAGCGCACCCGCGCGGCTGCCGAACTGCTTGCGCAACTGGCCGATTCGGATATTCCGGGTGCGCATCCGCGGGAGTGGTTCGGGCTGGCGCAGCCGAGCACCGACGAGCCGCTGTGGACGCGGGACGCCGGACCGGTGGTGCTCTCACCGTCCAATGTCGATCAGCTGTCGCGGTGCTCGCTGCGGTGGATGCTCGAACGCGCCGGTGGCCGCGACGGTGACGGCACCCCGGCCCTGACCGGAACGCTCGTACACACCCTCGTCCAGGCCGTCGCCGGCGAGATCGAGTCCGCCGAGGTGACCGCCGCGCTCCGCGAGATCTGGGACCGGGTGGACACCGGCGCCGCCTGGTATTCGGCGCGCGAACTCGAACGGGCCGAGGCGATGCTCACCAATTTCCGTGACTGGCTGAAGATCTCGCGCGACGATCTCACCTCGGTGGGTGTCGAGTCCGTCATCGACGCGACCATCCCCCCCGCAGTCGAGTCCGACGAACCGGCGACCGGCGCGCCGGCCGCGGACGGCTCAGATCTGCCGGTGCGACTACGCGGCCGGGTGGACCGGCTCGAACGCGATGCTGCGGGACGGCCGGTGGTCGTCGACGTCAAGACGGCCAAATCCGCGATCACCAAGGCCGACGCCGCCGACCACGCGCAACTCGCCGCGTATCAGGTCGCCATCGCGCACGGCGGGGCGCGCGAATTCCCCGGTCCCGAGGTACAACCCGGTGGCGGCCGGCTGGTGTACGTGTCGGCGGCGCACCGCTCGACCGGGGCCACCGAACGCGAACAACCGCCGCTGACACCAGAGTTGCTCGACGAGTGGCGCGAGCTGGTTCGTCGGGCCGCACGATCGGGTATCGGGCCGGTCTTCGAGGCGACCATCAATCCGGGCTGTGCGCACTGCGCACTGGCGACCAGTTGTCCGGCGCAGCTGCGCGGAAAGGCGGTCACCGATGACTGAGGGCACCCGCGTCGACTCGCCCACCGCCGCGCGCCCAAGGGTTTCGGCGGCCTCCCTGGCCGCGGCGCTGGGATTGCCCCCGCCGACTCCCGAGCAGGTAGAGGTCATCGAGGCGCCCACCGAACCGCTGCTGGTGGTGGCGGGCGCGGGAGCGGGCAAGACCGAGACGATGGCCTCGCGCGTGGTGTGGCTGGTGGCCAACGGCATCATCGGGCCCGATGAGATCCTGGGGCTGACCTTCACCCGCAAGGCCGCCAGCGAGCTCGGCGCCCGCATCCGGCGGCGGCTGTCGATGCTGGCCGGGTCGCCGGCCCTGGTCAACTGGGATCCCGATGGTTCGCTCGCGGCGCGTCTGGGTGCGGGCGATCCCGAGGTGAGCACCTATCACGCCTATGCCGGACGGCTCATCGCCGACTACGGGCTGCTGCTGCCCGTGGAACCGCACGCGACGCTGATGTCGGAGACAGAACTGTGGCAGATGGCCTTCGGCGTCGTCTCGTCCTGGACGGGGCCGCTGACGACCGCCAAGGTGCCCGCGAGCGTCACCGAGGCGGTGCTGCGGTTGTTCGGTGAGATGTCGGAGCATCTGGTCGACCTCGACGCCCTCACCACGTGGGGGGATGAGCTGTACCGCATGGTCGACGACCTTCCCAAGGCCCCGCGGCAGCGGGGTGGACCCAATGCCGCGTTGCGCACCGTCCAGGAGGTGATCGACGAACGCCGCGAACTCCTGCCGTTGGTGGCGGCCCTGATGCGCACCATGGCCGAGCAGGCGGTCCTCGACTTCGGCAGCCAGATGTCACTTGCCGCACGTCTCGTGGCCGCCAACCCGGAAGTGGTTGCCGCCCAACGTCAATCGTTTCGTGCGGTGTTGCTCGACGAATACCAGGACACCGGGCATTCGCAGCGGGTCCTGCTCTCGGCGTTGTTCGGTGGTCGCCCCGGTCCTGCGGCGAATCCGGTCGCGGTCACCGCGGTCGGCGACCCGATCCAGTCGATCTACGGCTGGCGCGGAGCCTCGGCGGCCAATCTGCCGCGGTTCGCCACCGACTTCCCGCGCGCCGACGGGTCACCCGCCCACCGGCGTGAGCTGCTGACGAGCTGGCGCAATCCGGTACAGACCCTGCGCCTGGCGAACGAGGCGTCCGAGGAACTGCGCCGCCGTGGGGTTCCGGTCAGTGTGCTGCGCCCACGACCCGACGCCGATACCGGCAGCGTGACGGTCGCGCTGACCGAGACCGTCCTCGACGAGCGGGCCTGGCTCGCCGACCAGATCGCCGCGCGCTATCACGATGTCGACGGGGCGGGGCCGCCGACCGTCGCGGTCCTGGTGCGGCGCAACGAGGATTCGGCACCGATCGCCGCCGAACTCGAGAGCCGCGGAATCCCCACGGAGGTGGTCGGCATCGGCGGACTGCTGCACGTACCGGAGATCATCGACGTCGTCGCCACGCTGAGGTTGATGGCCGATCCGATGGCAGGCACCGCGGCGATGCGGCTGCTGACCGGCGCGCGCTGGCAGCTCGGCGCGCGCGACCTCGCGGCGCTGTGGCGCCGTGCCACCGACCTCGCGGCCGGTCAGATCGCCGCCGGCGGGGTGGTGACGTCGCGCGCCGAGCTCGACGACGCCCTCGACGCGGTGCTGCCCACCGAGGTGGTCGATCGCGCCGGGATCGCCGACGCCGTGGTCGATCCCGGCGATCCGGCGGCCTACAGCCCCGAGGGATACGCCCGCATCCGTGCCTTCGGGGCGCAACTGGAGTCGTTGCGCCGCCGGATGGGTCAGCCGCTGCCCGAGCTCGTCGCCGACGTGGAGAACACCATCGGGGTGGCGATCGAGGCGCAGATCCGGGCCCGCCGGATGCGCGGGGCGATCACCGGTCGCGAGCACCTCGACGCCTTCGCCGACTACGTCACGCGCTACGCCGACCGCCCCGGGGCGAATCTGCCCGGCCTGCTGGCATTCCTCGACACGGCCGAGACCATCGAGAAGGGACTCGAACCCGGCCGGGTAGAGGTCGCCGAGGCGCGGGTACAGATCCTCACCGTGCACGCCGCGAAGGGACTCGAGTGGGATGTGGTGGCCATTCCGCACCTGTGTCAGGGCATCTTCCCGTCGGCCAAGGGGGAGACGACGTGGATGCGCAGCGCCCGTGAACTGCCCGGGCCGTTGCGCGGCGACCTCGCCGACCCCGAACCGCGCGGCCCACAGGCCGCGAAGCTCGCGGCCGCCCGGCCCGCCGGTGCCGGCGACGGCTTCCCGGTGCTCGACCTGAGCCGGGTCGGTGACCGCAAGGAACTCGAGGACGCCCTGACCGAGCACAAGGAGGCGATCGGGCAACGCCGGCTCGAAGAGGACCGCCGGTTGCTGTACGTCGCGATCACCCGTGCCCGCCACGATCTGCTGGTGTCGGCGCATCACTGGTCGGAGACCGGTGACAAGCCCCGTGGCGGGTCGCCGTTCTTCGACGAACTGCTCGCCATCGTCACCGACACCCTCGAGAACGGAACTGCCACGCAGTCAGCGGGTTTGGCGGTTGACGTGCGCACCGCCGATCCGCCCGACGGCGCATCGAACCCGCTGGCCGAGGTCGCTGCCGTGCGCGAGTGGCCGGGCGATCGGCTCGGTGCGCGACGCGACGCGGTGCAGGCCGCCGCGGACCTGGTGCTCGACGAACTGCGGCACCGAGGGGCGCCGGTGCTGTTCGCCGACCCGGCCGCGGCCACCGAGCACGCCGGTCACGCCCATGACGATGACGCCGACCCCGCCGACGAGATCGCGGCGTGGCGCGCCGAGGTGGCGGTGCTGCTCGCCGAACACGGGCGCGGCAACCAGGCGGAGGTCGACGTCGAGTTACCCGCACATCTGTCGGTCAGCCAGCTCGTCGACCTCGACACCGACGAGCGGGAGTTCGCGCGCCGGCTGCGCCGCCCGACGCCCTACCGGCCCAATCCGATCGCCCGGCGCGGCACCGCATTTCACGCGTGGGTGGAGCGGTGGTTCGGGGCCACCCGCCTGCTCGACATCGACGAGCTGCCCGGCGCCGCCGACGAGAGCGCGCCGTCGGACGCCGATCTCGACGCGCTGCGCGAGGCATTTCTGGCATCGCCGTGGGCCGCGCGCAGCCCCAGCGAGGTCGAGGTGCCCTTCGAGACCGTCATCGGTGAGACGGTCATCCGCGGGCGGATCGACGCGGTGTTCGCCCAACCCGACGGGTCGTGGGTGGTGGTGGACTGGAAGACCGGCGCCGAGCCGGCCGCCGACAGTTCGTCGGTGTTCATCCAGCTCGCGGCCTACCGGATCGCGTGGGCGCAGCTCGCCGGCGTCGAGTTGGAGCGGGTGTCGGCCGCATTCCACTACGTCCGGACCGGGCGCACATTGGCGCCGGCCGAGCTCCCGGATGCCGCGGCACTCGCGGCTCTGCTGGCCAGATGAGCTAGATTCCACACTGTGACATCAGGGGCCCGGTCCACGCGCGGAGGCGAGCGATGAGGACGCGCGGATTCCGCCGCCGATTTCGCGGAGAGGACCTCTCCGAGGGGCCCGACTATGCGTTGGTCGGTGTCGTTCGTATCCCGGAGTTGCAACAGAGCCCGGCGCGCGCCATCGGAAAGCGGGTGGTCTTCGCCATCTTCGCGCTGTTCTTCACCGCGGTGCTGGTCTATCTCGACCGCAGCGGCTATCGCGACGTACAGGACAACGCCCTGTCGTTCCTCGATGCCCTCTACTATTCGGCGGTGACGCTGTCGACGACCGGCTACGGCGACATCACGCCGCTGTCGCCGTCGGCGCGACTGCTCAATCTGCTCCTCGTGACCCCGTTGCGTGTGCTGTTTCTGATCGTGTTGATCGGAACGACCCTCGAGGTGCTCACCGAACGGTCGCGTCAGGCACTCAAGATCCAGCGTTGGAGGAACAGCTTGCGCAATCACTCTGTGGTCATCGGCTACGGCACCAAGGGCCGCACCGCGGTCGACGCGATGATCGGTGACGGCATCAAACCCGCCGACATCGTCATCGTCGATGCCGATCCGACAGTGCTCGAGGCCGCCGAATCCGACGGGCTGGTCACGGTGCGTGGCGACGCCACCAAATCCGACGTGCTAAGGCTGGCCGGGGTGGCACACGCGGCGAGCATCGTGGTCGCCACCAACCGCGACGACACCGCGGTGCTCGCGACACTCACCGCGCGCGAACTCAATCCGCGCGCAAAGATCGTCGCCTCGATCCGGGAATCGGAGAACACCCATCTGATGCGCCAGTCCGGTGCCAACTCCGTGGTCGTCTCCTCGGAGACGGCCGGACGACTACTGGGTATCGCGACGATGACGCCGTCGGTGGTGGAGGTGATCGAGGATCTGCTCACCCCCGACGCCGGATATGCGATCGCCGAACGTGAGGTGGACCCGACCGAGACCGGCGGCTCCCCGTCACACACCCGCGACATCGTGCTCGGGGTCGTGCGCAACGGAGTGCTGCACCGGGTCGACGACAGCGTCGTCGAACAGATCGAGGCCGGCGACCGGCTGCTGTACGTCCGCAAGGGACCGTCCGACTGATATGGGTGCCTTCGTCTTCGACCAACCGCCGCTGCTGACCCAGGGCACCTTCGACCGCGCCGACGAGGTTCGCGACGATCCCGATCGCATGCGTTCGGGCTGGCCCAGCGCGAAGGTCCTGCAGATAGATCCGGCCGGACGATACCCGGTGACCGGGGAGCATGGCCTCGCGTGGCGGCCCGCGACCGAGATCGCCGACGAGCCGCCGGAGGACGCGGTCTTCCTCGCCCACATCGACACCGATCTCTGGGCGTTGCGCGTCGACGCGCTCGACGGCCGCACCGCCGATGCGCGCCGCGGCGCGGCCCGGCTCTCCGCCGATGAGGCCGGGCTGCTCGCCACCGCACTCGGAGTGCTGAATTGGCATGAGCGGGCGCGCTTCTCGCCGGTGGACGGTCGGCCGATGCGACCGGCGCGCGGCGGGTGGGTGCGGCGCCACGTCGACTCTGGTGCCGACGAGTTCCCGCGTACCGATCCGGCCATCATCACCGTCGTGCATGACGGTGCCGACCGGATCCTGCTCGGACGCCAGGCGGTGTGGCCGCAACGCTGGTACTCCACGCTCGCCGGCTTCGTCGAACCCGGGGAATCGTTGGAGCAGTGCGTGATCCGCGAGGTGCACGAAGAAGTCGGCATCACCGTGACCGGGCCGCAATACCTGGGCAGCCAGCCATGGCCGTTCCCGCGGTCGTTGATGCTCGGCTTCACCGCGCTCGGCGACCCGGACGAACCGCTGCGGTTCCTCGACGGCGAGATCGGTGACGCGCAATGGTTCCACCGCGACGAGATACTCGAGGCGCTCGCGAGCGGCGACGAATGGCAACGAGGCGACCCCGATCCGCACGACCCCGATCCGCGTGCGCCCGGGCCGCGTCTGCTGCTGCCGGGAACCATCTCGATCGCACACGCCCTGATCACCGGCTGGGCGCACGCCCCCGCGTAGGCCCGATGGAACACCCCGTCATGGAACACCGCACCGGTCGATGCTGTTACCCCACCCATGAGTGACGCATCCGCGAACGAGACGAACCCAGCCGACCAGCTGACCATGTACACGACGAGTTGGTGCGGCTTCTGCGCACGACTGAAGACCGGTCTGCGCAGCGCTGGAATCGGGTGGGACGAGATCGACATCGAGACGAATCCAGAGGCCGCAGAGTTCGTCGGCAGCGTCAACGGCGGCAACCACGTGGTTCCCACCGTGCGCTATGCCGACGGCACCACCGCCACCAATCCGAGCATCGCCGACGTCCGGTCGAAGCTCGGCGTCTGACGTCGGCCGCGCAGCCGCGGACCGCGCCGCACTGTGGAGCGCGGCGACGCCGATGTCATAGGCGGCTGACATAGTGGAACGCGTGCCGCAACGTTCTGCCCGATCCGCTCTCGAGGTGTCGGACGCCCCGCCGCACCACCGTGGCGGCGTCCTCGACGGCCTCGATCCCGAGCAGCGTGAGGCGGTGCTCGCGCCACGCGGCCCGGTGTGCGTGCTCGCCGGCGCCGGCACCGGTAAAACCCGCACCATCACCCGCCGGATCGCGCACCTCATCGATACCGGGCAGGTCAATCCGTCGCAGGTGCTGGCGGTCACCTTCACCGCCCGGGCGGCGGGGGAGATGCGTACCCGCTTGCGGTCGTTGGGAATCGGCGTGTCCGGGCCGTCGGTATCGGCGCAGACCTTCCACGCCGCGTCACTGCGGCAGTTGCGGTTCTTCTGGCCGCGGGTGTTCGGCAACGCGTCCTGGGAACTGCTGGACAACAAGTTCCCGCTGATGGCCCGCGCCGCCCGCCGATCCGGGCTGAGTACGTCCACCGACACCGTGCGCGACCTGCTCTCGGAGATCGAATGGGCCAAGGCCTCGCTCATCGGCGCCGAAGGTTATGTGCAGGCGGCAGAGCAGCTGATGCGCGAGACGCCGACGGCGCCGGAAAAGGTCGCGGAGGTGTATGCGGCCTACGAGGACTCGAAGGTGTCCCCAGAAGGCGACCGGCTCCTCGACTTCGACGACCTGCTCATCTACATGACGGAGATGATTCGCGTCGAACCCGCTGTGGCCGAAGAGTTCCGGTCCCGGTACCGCTGTTTCGTCGTCGACGAGTACCAGGATGTCACGCCGGTCCAGCAGGGCCTGCTCGACGCGTGGCTCGGTGAGCGCGACGATCTGACCGTCGTCGGCGACGCCAACCAGACGATCTACACCTTCACCGGCGCCAAGGCCGACCATCTGCTCGACTTTCCGCGGCGCTTCCCCGAGGCCACCCTGGTGCGGCTGGTCCGCGACTACCGGTCGACCCCGCAGGTGGTCGGCCTGGCCAACCGGGTCATCGGGGCCGCGCACGGACGCATCGCAGGCACGAGACTCGAACTCGTCGGCCAGCGGCCGGCGGGCCCACAACCCCGCTTCGTCGACTACCCCGACGAGCCGGCCGAGGCGGCCGCCGTCGCCAAGCGGATCAAGCGGCTGATCAACGATGGCGTGGCGCCGTCGGAGATCGCGATCCTCTATCGCGTGAACGCGCAGTCGGAGAACCACGAGCAGGCGCTCACCGAGGAGGGCATCGCCTATCAGGTACGCGGCGGTGAGGCATTCTTCACACGCACCGAGGTACGACAGGCCATGCGCCGGCTCGAGGCGGTGGCCGAGCGCGGGCTGCGCGAGGACGTCGACGTTCCGACCGCGGTCACCGCGGTGCTGCGTGAACTCGGTCTCGACGACGAGGAGCCGTCGGGTGCGCAGGCCAAGGCGCGGTGGCAATCGTTGCGTGCCCTGGTCGATCTGGCGCACGACATGGTCACCGAGACCCCGGATCTGACGCTGACGCAGTTGGTCGGCGAGTTGCGCACCCGGTCGCAGTCCCGGCACCCACCGACGGTGCAGGGGGTGACCCTGTCGTCGCTGCACGCGGCCAAGGGCCTCGAATGGGACGCGGTCTTCCTGGTCGGACTCACCGACGGATCGTTGCCGATCAGCCAGGCCATCAAGGGATCGCCCGAAGCGATCGAAGAGGAGCGGCGTCTGTTCTACGTCGGCATCACCAGGGCCCGCGAACATCTGCAGATATCCTGGGCCGCGGCACGCAACGAGGGTGGCCGATCCCGTCGGCGGTCGCGCTTCCTGTCGGGACTCATCCCGGACGATTCACCGGCCGCACGCGTGGCCCCCCAGCGCACCCCGCGACGCGGCCCGACCTGCCGGGTCTGCGGGTCGCGGCTCATCGACTCGACCGCGACACTGCTCGGCCGATGCGCCACCTGCCCGTCCGATCTCGACGAAGATCTGCTGGTCGCGTTGAAGGAGTGGCGACGCGAACGCGCCGACACCAAGAAGGTGCCTGCGTTCGTCGTGTTCTCCGACAAGACGCTGCTGGCCATCGCCGAGCAGCGCCCCACCGATCCGGCCGGTTTGGTGTCGATCTCGGGGATCGGGGCCGCCAAACTCGACGAGTACGGCGCCGACGTCATCGAGCTCGTCAAAAACGCAGGTCAAAAATAGGTTGTGCGATTCCGGCGGCCGCATTTAGGCTGTTATACGCATCAGCACGGGGATAGCATCTGCATGGGACGGTCGAGTGCCGCCACGGCAACGGCTGTCGACCGTAAGCACGTGAGACCAGAAAGGAGCGGATCAGTGAACGGAATCATTCTCGGCGCCGACAAGTCGGCAGCAGTGATCGGCAGCGGCATGACCATGTGCTCGCAGCCCGTCGCCCGTCGTGACCGCTTCTGGCCGGACGCGAGCGCCCATGCCGCCGCTCATCACGCCGCCGCGCCGGCGCAGCCCGCCGGCCGACCGGCTCGGGCACTGACGGCAGTAGCCGCAGCACGAGCCGACAAGCGGTTCCCCGTGCATCACCACCGATTCAGACGCTGACCGCGTCGGAACGACGGCCACGGGCGAATCGCGCAAGCGAACCCGTGGCCTTTTCTGGTTGACCACCCACCCGTCGCATCGACGCGGGACAGGGATCCACCGGGGGCTCGGGTCGAGAACATCCGAAATCCGAGTAGAGGTGGAGACAACAATGACGACCGAGTGCGTTCTCGAATCCTGTATGTCCGCCGATCGCATCGACGCGGTCGGCGTTGCGCCCGTCCCGGCCGCGGGGCAGGCCGAATTGCCCTGCCAGCTCGCCGACGCCGATCTGTGGTTCGCCGAGGATCCCCGTGACCTCGAGCGCGCCAAGGTGATGTGCGCCGACTGCCCGTTGCGGCAGGCCTGCCTGAGGGCGGCGATCGAACGCGGTGAGCCGTGGGGCGTATGGGGCGGCGAGATCTTCGAGCGCGGTGCCGTGGTGGCACGCAAGCGGCCGCGTGGCCGTCCGCGCAAGAATGCCGCCTGAGCGAACCGGCCGTTCCCGTCACGAAAGTGGCTCGGGGACGGCCGGTTTCGTCATCAGACCGACCGGCCATCGCGTCGCAGCCGACGCACCCCACTCGCTTCGGTTCAGGCCAGGCCCGGTACCCATTTCTCCATGATCGACCGATACGGCGCCTCGGCGTCGAGTTGCGCGGCGATGCCCACACAGCCGGCGAGAACCCGGAAGACCATCACGTACTGCTTGGGCACATTGAGGTGGCGCGACGTCTTGTACACGTCACCGCGCACATCGGTCGCATGACCGGCGGCGCGCTGCAACCACTTTCGGCTGAAATGGAAGGACTCGGTGTAGAGCGGGTCGACATAGGGCCGCAAATACGCCTGCAGGTCGGTCGGGCTGACCTTGTCCACCTGAGAGCGCAGGATGAATCCCGCAGCGACCAGGTGCTCTTTGAGTTCGTCGTACTGCTTGTCGCGCGCGAGGCGCAGGATCGGACCCGTCTCGGGTGGTAGACCGTTCGGGTAGTGGCCGACGGCACCGAAGTCCAATGCGCCGAACCGTCCGTCGTCGGTGATGAAGAAATTGCCCGGGTGTGGATCGCCGTGCAGCAATCCGACGCGGAACGGTGAGGAGACCTCGAACTCCGACATGAGCGCGGCCGCACGATCGCGCGTGGCCTTGTCGCCGGTGGTGATGACCTTCGACAGCGGCGTACCCACGAGCCACTCGGAGACGATGACCTTCGGTGAGCTCGCCACGACCCTGGGGACCACGAACTTCGGGTCGTCGGCGAAGGCCTTCGCGAACGCGCGCTGGTTGTCGGCCTCGCCGAGGTAGTCCAGTTCTGCCTCGGTGCGATCGATGAGTTCGTCCATCATCGATTTGACGTCGGTGCCGGGGGAGAGCTTCTGGATCAGGCTCGACATGCGCGAGAGGGTCTTCAGGTCGGCCTTGAGGGCGTGATCGGCTCCCGGGTACTGGATCTTGACCGCGACGTCGCGGCCGTCGGACCACACCGCCCGGTGTACCTGGCCGATACTCGCGGCGGCGGCCGGCTCGTCGGAGAACTCCCGGAAACGGGAACGCCACGTGGTGCCGAGCTGCTGGTCGAGGACCCGATGTACCTTCGGCGCCGACAGCGGCGGCGCCTCGGCCTGCAGCTTGGTGAGAGCTTCCCGGAACGGCTCCCCGAGCTCGTCGGGGATGGCCGCCTCCATGATGGACATGGCCTGGCCGACCTTCATGGCCCCGCCCTTGAGTTCACCGAGAACTGCGAACAACTGGTCGGCGGCCTTCTCCAGCAGCTCTTGGTTGATCTCGTCCTTGTCCCGGCCGGCCATCCGCTTGCCGAACCCGGCAGCGGCGCGTCCGGCCATGCCGATGGGCAGCGAGACGAGTTTGGCGTTACGGCGACCTTGCCCCCGTGTGATGTCGGTCATGGCTTCCTTTCGCCTCCTCAGGATAGAGGACGGGCAGGCGGGTGCCCGGGCCGCGCCTGCTGCGGCACCGTGACCTCGTGGCATCCGCAGAGCGGATGCGGCAACCAGGTCGTGCTCTCGAGACGCGACGGCTGCGGGCGGAGTTCGAGAACCCGGTTCACCAAATGCGGAGGCCCGACGGTGCCGTCCTCGGCCAAGGCGTCGGCCAGGTGCTCGACCTGGTCATGGGTGAGAGCGGCAGTGGCCCGGGCGATCGAGGTGGACGCGTGGCCGGTGGCTCCGACGAGTTGGGCGGCCAGCACCGGCCACGCCGAATCCCGATCGGCACGGTGCCGGTCGGCGCAATCGAGACAACTCGAGAGGCCGGGCAGCACGAGCGGCCCGATGAGACCGGCTCCGTCGCGCAGCCGCACCTGCAGATGGGGTGTGCGTGTCCGCATCAACCGTTCGACCATCCACGGTTCGTGGACGAGATGGTCGGCCAGTATGACGAGATTGGGTATGGCCAAAGGCGATACGGCAGCCGCATTCGCCGGCACCATCGGCCGGCGCGCGCTGCGCGTGACGCCGAACCCGGCGTCGGTCAACGACGACATCAGCAGGGCGGTGAGCGGGCCGGTGCCGTGTACCCGGATCCGCAGGGTCGAGGTCCGGGAGCCCGGAGCCGGGCGTAGCGCCTTCCCGGCGGCGACGAGCCGGTCGAGGATGGTGTCGAGATCGGCACGGGTCAGTCCGGTGTCGACGAGGTCGGAGAAGATCTCGGTTCGGGTTCGCGGTGTACGCAGAGAACCGAGCAATGCTGCCACCGCACGACCGGATACCCGAGCCGGCAGTTCGAGTACGAGTGCAGTGTGCGGGTCCGCCCCGATGTGTATCCGATTGTCCGGACGGATCAGCACGGCCGTGCCATCGACGAGGACGGGAAGTGCGGTGCCGGCGGGCACGGACGCCCGCCGCGAAGGGGGATACGGTGTCGCGGCCGCCGCTGTCATGCGATCACCTTGCCATCGACCGGCGTCGATCGGCCGCCGCCGACGCAGTTATCCACAGGCAGGGACCGACTTGCTCAGCGGGTCGCCGGACCGCCCTCGTCGTCGCCCTTGTCGGGGCCGGCCGGGTCATCGGTGGGGTCGGTGGCATCGGTATCGGTGGCATCGGCATCGGCGGCCAGGGACCTCTCGAGTTCGGCGATCGCCGAGTCGAGCTCCGAGGTGCCGCCGCCGATCATCCGATCGATGAACGATGCCGGGGCGTCGAGATCATTTCCGTCGGGAAGCAGATCGGGGTGCTCCCAGACCTTGTCGCGGGTGGCGACATCGGAGGCCTGCAACAGCGACAGCCACAGCGCCGAGGACTCACGCAGCTTGCGGGGCCGCAGTTCCAGACCGACGAAGGTCGCAAAGGTCTGTTCGGCCGGCCCGCCGCTGGCACGGCGGCGGCGCATCGTCTCGGTCAATGCCGCCGTACTCGGGATTCGATCGGAAAGTGCTTGGGTGACAACATTTTCCACCCAGCCTTCGATGAGGGCGAGCAACGTTTCGAGGCGCTCGAGGGCGGCTTTCTGCTCGGGCGTGGTGGTCGGCTCGAAGGACGCCGAGGAGCTGATCAGTTCCTCGAGTTTCGACGGGTCGGAGAACAGCTCGGTGGGATCGATCCCGGCGGTGGCGTCGGTGATGCCGGAGAAGTCGACACTGATCCCGCGCGCATACTCCTCGACGGTGGCGAGCAGCCGCTGGCGCAGCCACGGCACGTGGGTGAACAGCCGCACGTGCGCTGCCTCCCGGGCGGCGAGGAACACGATGATCTCCTGCGCGGGCAGATCCAGTCCGTCGGCGAAGGTGGCGATGGCCTCGGGCAGCAGTACCCCGACGCCCTCGGGAGCGAGTGGCAGGCCGATGTCGGTGGAGGTCAGGACCTCCTTGGCCAGCTGGCCGAGACCCTGTCCGAGCTGGGTCCCGAAGGCCATACCGCTCATCTGGGTCATCATGCCCATCATCGGGCCGGCGAACTGCGCGGCCTCGGGTGGCAGATTCTGCTCCCAGGTCTTCGCAAGTTGTGCGGCAACCGGATTGCACAGTCCCTTCCACGTGGGCATCGTCTCGTCGAGCCACTGCACCGGCGTCCACGCGATCGGTTTGCTGATGCCCGCGGGCAGGGTGGTGACGTCGTCGAGCCACACCTCGGCGAGACGGACCGCGTCGGCCACCGCCGCGGTCTCCTTGCCGAGGACCGGGGTGAAGTTGCCGATCTGCTGGCGAGCCAGCTTCGCGGCGAGGTCATAGTTCACCGGGCCGCCGGCGGCGGGGCCCGACATCGACGACCCCATCCCGCTGAACATGTTGCCCAGCTGACTGAACATCTGGCCCAGCGCCGAGGGATCGAGTCCGGCGGACGGGTCGAAGCCCTCGCCGCCGAGCGCGAAGCCGAACGGATTCTGCGAGCCGCCTGCGCCACCCTTACCGGCGCCGGTGTCCTCGTCCTTGCCGTCGTCATCACCGGAAGACGAGAAACCGAAGGGCAAATCAGTCATGTCTCCACGGTACCGTCAGCGAGGCGCGCCCACCCCCTCGACGATTTCGCCTTGAGCGTAGGCCGCACCGGGCGATTTCCTGTCGGGCGATGTCCTAGGGTGGTCGGAATGAAGGGGACCTCCTCACGCCGCGTTCTGACCGTGGCAGTCACCGTGCTGGTCCTGCTGGTGCTCGTCGTCGTGGGCACCACGGTGCAGGTGCCCTTCGTGGCGCTGGGCCCGGGCCCGACCGTGAACACCCTGGGCAACATCGAACTCGACAATCGCGAGCTGCCCGTCGTCGACATCAGCGGCGCCCCCACCCAGCACACCGACGGTCACCTCAACCTGACGACGGTCTCGGTGACCGACGGGTTGTCGCTGTTCCAGGCGATCGGGATGTGGATGTCGGGAACCTATTCGGTGCAGCCACGCGAGACCGTGTTTCCGCCGAACCAGTCCACCGAGGAGACCCAGCAGCAAAACGTCGAGGATATGAGCAACTCCGAGAGCACCGCGCAGGCGGCGGCGCTGCGGTATCTCAATCGGCCCACCGAGCTCGTGGCCGAACTGGTGGCCAAGGACGGACCGGCCGCGTCGGTGCTGAAGTCCGGCGACGTGATCGTGCGGGTCGGCGGCACCGCGGTGGCCACCTCCGAGGACCTGCAGAAGGTGGTGCGGGCGCACAAGCCGGGCGACGAGATCCCCTTCGAGATCCGACGCGACGGCATCACCCGGATGGTGGCGATCAAGGCGGCTGCGCGGCCGGGCGAACGGTCCGTCGCCTACATCGGCGTCACCCCCGAGGTGCGCAACGCCGATCCGAACCTGAAGATCACCTTCAACGTCGGTGACATCGGCGGCCCGTCGGCCGGCTTGATGCTGACGCTGGCCGTGATCGATCGCCTCGGAACCACGCAGTTGACCCATGGCAAGTTCATCGCCGGTACCGGCACCATTGCCGACGACGGCGAGGTCGGGCCCATCGGTGGCATCACCCACAAGACCCGGGCCGCACGCGACGCCGGTGCGACGGTGTTCCTCGTGCCCGACCAGAACTGCACCGAGGCGGCTTCCGATGCGCCGGACGGACTGACGCTGGTCAAGGTGGAGTCGCTGACGTCCGCGCTCGATGCGCTCGGCGCCATCGGCGCAGGCAAGCCGGCACCCCACTGCTGAGAGCGGCTCGCCGGAGCTCAGTCCTCGAGTGCGGCGCTCAGGGCGTCCTGCAGATCCGACGCGAGGTCGGGGTGGGTGCGCAACTCCCGGGCCTCGTCCGGATTCTCGGGGACCAGCTCGAGCAGCGCCAGGCGCGGCCCGCCGCGCAGCGCGCCGACCGCGAGCCGGGCCGCACGGCGCTCGGGTTGCTGCTCGGGCGGCAGGTCCGGTTGTGAGCCCGGCGGCAGCACCACGATGTCGAGGACCACTGCGGCGCCGACCACCGACTCCGGCCACGATGCGGTCGCCAGGAACTCCTCGAGCGCGGCATACGGTTCGGTGCCGGGCCCACGGCCGGACCCGGGTAGCGCTTCCTCGGCGAGCAGGCTCAGCACCGAGTCGTCGTCGGGTGCCACGAGCTCGGGATGCATCTGTGCCAGCACAGGTGTCGGGACCAGGGCGAACACCGTGGGCGTCTGATCGGGTCCGTCGGGGACGAGGAAGTCGAGAGCCTCGCGCAGCGTGCGGCCGAGATCGTCGGGGGAGTAGCGATTGGCGTGCGGCATCGTTGTTCATCATGCCCGGCCGTCGGGCGGGGACCGCAGGCGAGTGGTCGGGAACTCGGCGACCGCCCGCCTGCGTTGGTGCCTTGACGGGGTTGCCCCGGCGCCGGTGATGGCGTCGGTGCGCCGCAGTGCCCAGTACAGTGGGGCCACGTCGCCTGCGGCCGCGAACGAGCGGTCGCAGGCGCATGTCCGAATTGAGAACTTTGGAGAGTGGGACAGGTGGGCGTACGCGGGCCGGCAGGATTGCCGACACTGTCGCGCAGGAGCAAGATCATCATCGGCATCGCGGTGGCGTTGCTGGTCATCTTGCTGGTCGGGCCACGGATCGTCGGTCTGATCACCGACTGGTTGTGGTTTTCCGACCTCGGATATTCCGAGGTGTTCTCCACGATCTTGTGGACGCGCATCCTGCTGTTCCTGATCGTCGGCGTGATCGTCGGCGCGATCATCTACGGCGCGATCGCGCTGGCCTATCGATCCCGGCCGGTGTTTGTCCCCGCATCCGGTCCGGGCGACCCACTCGCGCGTTACCGGGCCGCGGTGATGGGGCGTATCCGCTGGTTTGCGATCGTTCCGCCGGTCCTCGTCGGCGTGATCTCCGGGCTGGTCGCCCAGGGATCGTGGGCCACCGTGCAGACCTTCTTGCACAGCACCGACTTCGGGGTGACCGACCCGCAGTTCGGCCTCGACATCTCCTTCTATGCGTTCCGGTTGCCGTTCGTCACATTCATCCTCAACTTCCTCTTCGTCGTCGTCGTCATCGCGTTCGTGGGGAGTTTGATCACCCACTACATCTTCGGTGGCATCCGGCTCGGCGGGGGTAGCGGTTCGCTGACGAACTCGGCCCGTATCCAACTGGCCGCGCTGGCCGGGATCTTCTTGTTGCTCAAGGCGACCGCCTACTGGTTCGACCGGTACAGCCTGCTCTCGAGCGATCGTAAACAGGAGATCTTCTCCGGTGCCAGCTACACCGACATCAATGCGGTACTGCCCTCGAAGCTGATCCTGATGGCGATCGCGATCATCTGCGCGCTGGCGTTCTTCGCCGGTGTGGTGCTCAAGGATCTGCGGATCCCGGCGATCGCCACTGTGCTGATGCTCTTGGCCGCGCTGGTCATGGGTGTGGGCTGGCCGCTGACGATGGAGCAGTTCTCGGTCAAGCCCAATGCCGCGCAGAAGGAATCGGAGTACATCAAACGCAACATCGCGGCGACGACGCAGGCGTACGGCATCGTCGCCGACCGCAACGTGGACTACCAGACCGACTGGGGTGCCACGGCGCCGAGCGCGGAGGCGGTGAACTCCGACGAGCCGACGCTGTCGAATATCCGCATCCTCGACCCGAACGTCATCGGACCCACGTTCAATCAGCGCCAGTTCCTGAAGAACTTCTACGGATTCCCCTCGCAACTGGCGATCGACCGATACAAGGTCGACGGCCAAGAGCGCGACTACATCGTCGCGGTGCGCGAACTCGATCCCACCAAATATGGTGATCAGCAGCAGAACTGGCTCAACAAGCACACCGTCTACACCCACGGCAACGGGTTCGTCGCCGCACCGGCCAATCAGGTCGACGAGGCCTCCGGTGACGCCACGTCGGGCAGTGACCGTGGCGGCCTGCCCGTCTTCAACGTCAGCGACCTGCAGACCATCCGCAACCCCGACTACCAGAAGACCGCGCCGATCAAGGTGACCCAGCCGCGGATCTACTTCGGTGAGTTGATCGCCAATGTCTCGCCCGACTATTCGATCGTCGGCGGCACCGGTGGCCCCCGCGAATACGACGAGGACGGCCGTCAATACACCTACACCGCCGACTCCGGTGTGTCGCTGAGCAATTGGTTCACGCGCGCGATGTATGCGGTGAAGTACACCGACCGCAACTTCCTGCTCTCCGATGCCATCAACAGCAATTCACGAATCCTCTACAACCGGGATCCGCGCGACCGCGTCAAGCAGGTTGCGCCGTGGCTGACCGTCGATTCCAAGGCATATCCCGCGGTGATGGCCGACGGATCGATCAAATGGATCGTCGACGGGTACACCACCCTCGACAACTACCCGTATTCGCAGCGCACCTCACTGCAGGATGCGACGACCGACGCGCAGGATCTGATCAACAATCAGGCGCAGCGCAGTCAGGCGAACAAACAGATCTCCTATGTCCGCAACTCGGTGAAGGCGACCGTCGACGCCTATACCGGCAAGGTCACGCTCTATCAGTTCGACAAGAATGATCCGGTCCTCAAGACCTGGATGAAGGTGTTCCCGGGGACGGTGCAACCGCGGTCGGAATTCGACAAGAAGACCGATCTCGCCGCGCACGTCCGCTACCCCGAGGACCTGTTCAAGATCCAGCGTGAGCTGCTCGCGAAGTATCACGTGACCGATCCGACGGCGTTCTTCCAGAACAACAACTTCTGGTCGGTGCCCCCGGACCCGAGCAACGAGGACAACGCCAGCCGTCAGCTGAATCAGCCGCCGTACTACTTCACCGCGCGCAATCCGCGCGAGAGCAGCGGCACCGATTCGCAGTTCCAGTTGACGACGGTGTACACCGGCTTCCGCGAAAAGAACCTCGCCGCCTATATGACGGTGTCGTCGGATCCCGGCAGCTACGGGCAGATCACGGTGAAGGTGCTGCCGGCCGACCGGCAGTCCGGCGTCGGCCCGCAGCAGGCCCAGGACAACATGAACAACTACGGCGCCGTGCTCGGTGACCGAAAACAGTTGGAGGGCACCACCCGGGTCACCTACGGCAACCTGTTGACGCTGCCGGTCGGCGGCGGCGGCATCCTCTACGTCCAGCCGCTGTACACGCAGACCAACAACGGTGGTGGCGTGCCCAAGCTGCACCGGGTGTTGATGTACTACAACGCCGCGGCGGGCAACCCGAAGGTCGGCTATGCCGCCACGACGGCCGAGGCGCTGGCACAGATCGGGATCAGTCCGGCCGACGCGACGTCGCCGCTCAACGGCGAACCCAGCGCCCCGCAGGCGGGCGCCGATCAACCGGCGCCGGCTCCGCAGCCGAATCAGCCGTCCACACCGAGCAATCCGCAGCGCGACGCGGCCGTGAATGCGATCGGTGACGCGCTCAACAAGCTCAAGCAGGCGCAGTCCAATGGCGACTTCGGCGCCTACGGGCAGGCGCTCGATCAGCTCAACAAGGCGGTTCAGCAGTACCAGGCCGCCGGCGGTGGTAGCTGACGTCCTGAGCTCGAATGTGGTTGGGGCCACACGGGTTTGCGACCTGCAGGAGCGGTGCGGAAGCCGATTTGCATCCGCGACGAACCACCCTGTAACGTGGTGTTCACCAACGCGGGGTGGAGCAGCTCGGTAGCTCGCTGGGCTCATAACCCAGAGGTCGCAGGTTCAAATCCTGTCCCCGCTACCAACGCCATTCAGGCCCGGAACCTTCATCAAGGTCCCGGGCCTGAATGCTATGTCCCTATGTCCCTATGTCCCACCTATGTCCCGACCGGCGGGATCGGTGTGCCCTGGTGGTGCAGGAGTTGCCAGGAGCCGCCGTCGCGCACCCACGGCGAGGAGCGGGCGGCGCGGGCACCCGCGCGACTGTTCGGACAGCTGATCGTCGCGGATCCGGGCGATGAAGACTTCCATGTCGCGGTAGTCGTCGCCGGTCGCGGGATCGAGGTAGTTGGTGACGATGTCGCCGTTGTCGGACATCGCGATGACGAGCATGTCCAGGTCTACGTCGGGCACGGGCTCCTCCTCGGGCACGGGCTCCTCCTCGGTCATGCGCTTCTCTGTCCAGACGCTACGAGGTCCGACGAGGGGTGGCATCGTCTCACCCTTCGGCGACCGGTATGCTGGGTGTCGCAACGCGGGGTGGAGCAGCTCGGTAGCTCGCTGGGCTCATAACCCAGAGGTCGCAGGTTCAAATCCTGTCCCCGCTACCACGGAGGTTCGGCCCCCGATCGCATCAGCGGTCGGGGGCCGAACCGCTTTCTCGCCGTGTCGGGCGAGCGGTCTCCCGCTTGGTACCTTCGGGTCGACGCGAATGACCGGAAGGCTGAGAAGTGAGTGTGGGGATCGACGCGGTGATCGACCGGGCGACGGCCTGGCTCGAGCACGACCCCGATGACGCGACCCGCACCGAACTCGCCGACCTCGTCGTCGCCGCGCGTTCGGGTGATGCGGCGGCCCGTGCCGACCTCGACTCACGATTCGCCGGACCCCTGGAGTTCGGCACGGCCGGGTTGCGTGGGCGCGTCGGTGCGGGCGTATCCCGGATGAACGTCGCCGTCGTCGTTCGCGCCACCGCCGGACTTGCGGGCCATCTCCGCGACACGGTCGGCGCCGATGCCACTGTGGTCGTGGGTTGCGATGCGCGCCATGGCTCTTCGGCCTTCATGGATGCGGCTCTCGAGGTTCTCTCCGGTGCCGGACTGCGTGCGATCGCCCTGCCCAGGCAACTCCCCACACCGGTCACCGCCTACGCCGTGCGTGCGCTCGACGCCGATGCCGGAATCATGATCACCGCGTCGCACAATCCGGCCGCCGACAACGGCTACAAGGTGTATCTCGGTGGCCGGGCCACCGATGCCGACGGCGCGGGCGTGCAGATCGTGCCGCCCACCGACGCGCAGATCGCCGCCCGGATCGCGGCCGCCCCACCGGCCGACGCGATTGCGCGCAGCACCGAGCACATTGCGAAGGCCGACGCGTCGGTCGTCGACGGTTACATCGCCCGGATGGCCGGGCACCGGCGTTCGCGGATGCCGTCCACCGTGCGCGTCGTGCTGACCCCGATGCATGGAGTCGGCGGCACGACCGCGCTGCGGGTGCTGGCGGCCGCCGGCATCCCCGACGTCCACCCGGTCACCGCCCAGTTCCGGCCGGACCCCGACTTTCCCACCGTGGCGTTCCCGAACCCCGAGGAGCCGGGCGCCCTCGACCTCGCCATAGCGCGAGCGCGCGAGATCGGCGCCGACGTCGTCGTCGCGCTCGACCCCGACGCCGACCGCTGCTCGGTGGCCACCGTCGGCCGCGACGGCGACTGGCGTCAACTGTCCGGCGACGAGATCGGTGCGCTGCTCGGTGAACAGGCCGCCGCCGACGACTCACGTCCCGGCGAGACTCTGGCGTGCTCGATCGTGTCGAGCCGGCTCCTGGGCAGCATCGCCGCGGCGCACGGCCTGCGTTTCGCGCAGACGCTCACCGGATTCAAGTGGATCGCGCGCACGCCCGGTCTGCGGTACGGCTACGAGGAGGCGATCGGCTACTGCACCGACCCGGATGCCGTGCGCGACAAAGACGGCATCGGTGCCGCGGTGCGGATCATCAGTTTGGTCGAAGAACTCGCCGCGGCCGACCAGACCCTTCAGGACCAGCTCGATCAGCTGGCTCGGACACATGGGCTACACGCAACGGCGACACTGGTTTTCCGCGTCGACGATCCCGAATCGATCGCCGACGCGATGGCTCTGCTGCGCTCGGCACCGATCGCGGCATTCGCCGGATCGCCGGTCGTCGAGTCCCGAGATCTCGAGGACGGCGGCGCGGGCCTGCAGCCGACCGACGGACTGCTCTACCGCACCGCGGCCGACGACCGCGTCATCGTCCGACCATCCGGCACCGAGCCGAAACTCAAGTGCTACCTCGAGGTCATCATGCGCGGCGAGGACGTCCCGCACGCGGCCGCCGCCGAACGCATCACTGCCCTCACGGCCGACGTGACGGCGCTGCTCGGCCTGTGACAGACGCCCTTTGGGCAACGCCGGGTGAGTTGCTCGGTATCGTCGGAAACGCGGTCGGCGACCCGGTGCGCGCTGTCGGTGTCATGGCGAGCGCTGTCGGCGTTGCGTAGATTGTCGCGGCTGTCCCATATTTGTGGACCGCGAAGAATCCTCAATAGATAGACGGTTGTCAACTATTTATTGATGTTCGAGCCGAATGATGGAAATGGCGCCCCGGATAGGGGAAGTAAATGCACGGCGATGCTATCGTTCGATTGCATTCACACTGACAGTTCTATGAGGGGGCTCGCAATGGCACGCCGAACCGTTGTCGCATACGTCGATGATCTTGACGGAAAAGAGTTGAAGGATGCGGTTACGATCACCTTCAGCGTCGACAACAAAACCTATGAATTCGATACCTCGCCGGCACATGCCAAGCAATTCCGGGAGGATCTCGATAAATACGTCACTGCCTCACGTTCGGCGGGAACCCGCCGGTCGCGCACGGCACGCGGATCCCGCTCGTCGTCGCGCGACCTGAAAGCGGTGCGCGAATGGGCCCGCGAAAGCGGATATGAGGTCAGCGATCGCGGACGTATCGCCAGCGAGATCATCGAGGCATACGACGCCGCTAAGTGAGCAGCTGAGTTCACTTCGCGGGTACGGTCGAGGGTATGGCCGACGAGATTCGCAATAGCGACAAGTCCATCCGGGACCACATCATCGAGCTGATCGGCGAAGAGCACGAGTTGCGCGGGCAACTCGGGCAAGGGGAGATCAGCAAGAGTGCCGAGCACACCCGACTGCGTGAACTCGAGGTGTCCCTCGACCAGTGCTGGGACCTGCTCCGGCAGCGACAGGCCCGGCGGCATGCCGGACAAGATCCCGACGACGCGTCGGCCCGGCCCGCCGATGTGGTCGAGAACTATCTGGAATGACAGCTGCCGGGGTGACACCTTTCTGGGGTGACACCTTTCTGGGGTGACACCCTTTCTGGGGTGACACCGTCGCCGATCCGGACGAAGTCCGGGCAATCGCTGCCTGCGCTGATTACGCTCGAACCCGCAATGCGGTGACCGGGGCCCAGCACCCGGTTGCCGCGCGATCTATCGACGTGAGGACGCCAGTGGCCGGCTATAGCGACGCGTTTGCGCAAAGCATCGACAATCGTGAGTCGTTCTGGCTCACCGCGGCCGGCGAGGTCGAATGGTCGACGCCGCCGTCGGTCGCGCTCGACGATTCGCAGGCACCGATATACCGCTGGTTTCCCGACGGCACACTCAACACCTGTTTCAATGCGCTCGACCGGCACGTCGCCGCCGGCCACGGTGACCGCATGGCACTCATCTGGGATTCGGCGATGGTGGACGCGGTACGTCGCTTCACCTACGCCGAACTGCTCGCGGAGGTGTCGCGCTTCGCCGGCGTGCTGGCGTCCGCGGGCGTCGGGGCCGGCGATCGTGTCGTCATCTACCTGCCGATGATCCCCGAGGCGGCGATCGCGATGCTCGCGTGCGCGCGGATCGGCGCGGTGCACTCGGTGGTCTTCGGTGGGTTCGCCGCGCCGGAATTGGCGACCCGCATCGATGACGCCGAGCCGGTCGCCGTCGTCACCGCGTCCGGTGGCCTCGAACCGGGCCGCACCGTCGAGTACCTGCCGATCGTGCACAAGGCGCTCGCACTCGCGCAGAAGCCGCCGGCCACGGTCATCGTCAAGAATCGGGACGAGGTGCCCGGATCGGCCGCCGACCACGACGGCTGGCTCGACTGGGACGACGCGCTGACGTCGGCGTCGCCGGTAGAGCCGGTGCCGCTCGCCGCGACCGATCCGCTGTACATCCTCTACACCTCCGGCACGACGGGGAAACCCAAAGGTGTGGTGCGCGACAACGGTGGTCACGCCGTTGCCCTGACCTGGTCGATGGCCAACATCTATGACATCGGTCCCGGCGACGTGTGGTGGACGGCGTCCGACGTGGGCTGGGTCGTCGGCCATTCCTACATCGTCTACGGGCCACTGCTGGCCGGGGCGACGACGATCATGTACGAGGGCAAGCCGGTGGGGACTCCCGATGCGGGTGCGTTCTGGCGGGTGATCTCCGAGCACCGGGTCAAGGCGCTGTTCACCGCGCCGACCGCCATCCGCGCCATCCGCAAGGCCGACCCCGACGCGAAACTGCTTGCCGAATACGACGTCTCATCGCTACGCACCCTGTTTGCCGCAGGCGAACGCCTCGACCCCGACACCTACGAGTGGGCCGGTGCCGTACTCGGCGTGCCCGTCGTCGACCATTGGTGGCAGACCGAGACCGGCTGGGCGATCGCAGCCAATCTGCGCGGACTCGACCCGATGCCGATCAAGCCGGGCTCGCCGACCGTACCCGTGCCCGGATACCAGGTCCGGATCGTCGACGCCGCGGGCAACGTCGTCGACGCCGGGACCGAGGGCAACATCGTCATCGAGCTACCGCTGCCACCGGGAAACCTGACGGGTTTATGGCGTGACGAGCCGCGTTATCGCAGTTCCTATCTCAACGCATTTCCCGGCTACTACCTGACCGGCGACTCCGGCTATATCGATGCCGACGGATATGTGTTCGTCCTCGGCCGCTCCGATGATGTCATCAACGTCGCCGGACACCGGTTGTCCACGGGCAGCATCGAGGCTGTCGTCGCGGCGCACCCGGCGGTGGCCGAATGCGCGGTGATCGGCATTCACGACGATCTCAAGGGGCAGCGCCCGAGTGGATATGTGGTCCTCAAGTCCGGTGTCGAGATCGACCCCGGCACATTGCGGGATGAGCTGGTCGCCATGGTCCGTGACGGGATCGGGGCCGTGGCAACCTTCCGCGACGTGACCGTGGTGCCGGGCCTGCCGAAGACTCGTTCGGGCAAGATATTGCGAAAGACGATGCGCCAGATCGCCGACCACGAGGAGTACGCGGTGCCCTCGACCATCGAGGATGCCGACGTGTTGACGGCATTGGCACGACAGCTCGGCGACTGAACCCCGGCGTCGGGCGGCTCGGTAACCCCCGAGGCGGATACCGCACATGCTCGGCCCGGCGCGAATACCGTGAGCGGGTGACCACCGACGCACCGGCGCAACCGATTCTGGCCTGGCACTGGGTGCCCGCGGTGGCTGCATTGATCGCGGCCGTTCCGGCAGTCGTGGTGACCGCGGTGGTCGATGTGGGCGCGGGCGCCGCACTCGCGATCGGCCTCATCCCCGCACTCATCGCCGGGATCCCGCGTTCGCGGCGGGCCAGGCTGATCATCCCGGGCACGGCACTGATCGTCGGATTGCCGATCATCATCGGCTCGGCGGTCTCGCCCTTTCCGGTGGTGGCGGTCGCCGTGATGGCGGTGCTGCCGTTGCTGGCGGTGTGGTCGGCACTCGCCTGGGCGGGTCCCCGCGTATCGGCGGTGCTGATCGGCATCGCGCCGCCACTGACCGGGGTCGGTCTGAGTTCGGCGGGCATCGAGAGCGGGCTACGGATCACCGGACTGTTCCTGCTCGGCGCGGCCGCGGCGTTCACGGTCGCGATCGTGATCCCCGGTCGACTGCTGCCTGCCGACGCCGCCGGGCGCGTCGGCGGCCGGTCGCCCGGACTGAACTACGGCCTGCGGGTCGGCGTGGTCGGTGCCCTCACCGCGGGCATCGGCTACGCCTTCGATTTCGATCACGTCGGATGGGCATGTGCCGCCGCACTTCTCGTCATGCGCCCCGACCCCGACATGCAATTGTGGCGAACTGCGGGACGGTTCGTTTCCGTCGTCACCGGCGGCGCACTTGCCGTGATCTTGGTGCAGTACGCGCCGGCATGGGTCGTCGCGGTGATGGTCGGGATCGCACTCGCGACGGCGGCCGGGACCCGCGGCAGCCGATGGTATGTGCTGCCGACGTTCACCACCTTTCTCGTCATCCTCATGCTGGGTGCGACGACAGCGGGCACCGCGCCCGGTCGCCTCGGTGAACGGGTCGGCGAGACGGTGCTCGGGCTGGTGGTGGCAGCCGTGATCGGGCTCGGTGTGCCCGCCGTGGTCGCCCTCAGGTCTCGGCAGATCCGTGTCGAGTAGTATTCGCCGCGGGTGATGGATCTCGCCCGGGCCGCGTGGCCCGAACCGCCGTCGTCGGCTGATAGTTCCTGTTCCGCCTGACGGAAGGAGCTTTGTCGTGGGTGCAGATCTCACCCCGGAACCGGCTTCCGATGCGCTCGCCGCATCCGTGCCCATCGATCCCGACAGCCCGGCACCGCGCCCGCTGCATCTGCAGCCGGTGGCGGTTGCCCTCGTCTTCGTCGGCGGCATCGTCGGCACCGGTCTGCGCTACCTCATCGAAGAGTTGTTCCCGACCCACGGAATCGGATGGCCGTGGGCCACTTTCGGTATCAACCTGAGCGGTGCCTTTCTCCTCGGCGCGGTCCTCGAGGTGCTGGCACTGTCCGGGCCCGACAACGGGTGGCGCCGCCGGATGCGGGTGCTGGTGGGCACCGGATTCTGCGGTTCGTACACCACCTACAGCTCGTTCGCGCTGGAGACGACACAGCTCGGACACCATGGGGCGGTCGGCCTCGGGATCGCCTACGCCGCCATCAGTGTGGTGGCGGGCATCGGGTGCGCCTGGCTCGGGATCGCAGCGGCCGCAACGGCGCTGCGGTGGTGGAAGGGAGAGGTCCGATGACGGTGATCGCGGTACTGGTGGCCGGCGCGCTCGGTGCCGTCGCACGCTTCGTGGTGGACGGCGCCATCAAGCAATGGCGGCCGACGACGTTCCCGTGGGCAACCCTGCTCATCAATGTGACCGGCTCGTTGTTGCTGGGAGTGCTTGCGGGCCTGGTGATCTCGCACGGTGCTCCGGGCGAGTTGCAGGTGATCGCGGGCACCGGATTCTGCGGCGGCTACACGACATTCAGCACCGCGTCGGTGGAATCGGTCCGGCTCGTCCAACAACGGCACGGGGTACTCGGACTGATCAACGCGGTGGGGTCGGTGGTCGGATCGGTGGCCGCGTGTGCCGGGGGACTCGCCCTCGCGTGGGCGATCTGAGGAGGTCGACGGATGGCAGGAACACACGGTTCGCAGACCCGGGGATTCGGGCAGTCCGACGACGACGGCCCGCTGCGTCGGCATCGGCGCGGTCCACAACCGGCGGTGGCCGCGCGGGCGGCCATCGTCGTCGGCTGGAACCGCCATCCCGACAGCGTCGCCGCGGTCCGCTTCGCGGTGATGCTCGCGCATCAACTCGACGCACACGTGCACGTCGTCCACATCGTCGATCTCGATGACGAGCCCCTCGATCCGGATGCGCCCGACTGGGATGCGCAATTCGCCGCCACCGTCAACGAGGACGCGCTCGCCGCGCGAGAATTGCTCGACACGCTGCCGGCATCGTGGACCTATCACAGCGGTCACGGCTCGGCAGCCGACCTGATCGCGACCGTCGCCGACCGGTATTCGGCGCTGTTGGTGGCGATCGGCAGCCCACGCGGGGGACTGGTGTCACACCTCGATCGATGGTTCGGCCAGTCGGTGGCGCAACGGATGATCGGAAAACGCCGCGTGCCGTTGTTGCTGGTGCCGGCCGATACCGACGTCGGCTGACGATCGCCCCGGAGTGGGTCGCGGCCGATCTGCCATCATGGCGGCATGGAGATCACCACCGAGGAACAGTTGCGCGCGATCGTCGGCGAGCCCGCCGAGATGGTGGTGAAGAAGGTGAAATCCGCGCTCGAGCCCGTGCACATCGAGTGGTTGTCGGCGTCGCCGATGGTGTTCGTCGCCACCTCTGACGGCGCCGGCCGGATGGACGTCTCGCCCAAGGGGGATCCGCCCGGCAAGGTGGTGCATGTGCTCGACGAGCGCACCATCGTCATCCCCGAGCGGCCCGGCAACAAGCGGGTCGACGGATATCTGAACGTCCTGGCGAATCCGCACGTCGGCACGATCGCGATCGTGCCGGGACGCGGGGACACGTTGCGTATCAACGGGACTGCGCGCATCGTCGACTGTGATCATCGTGATGGGGACGACCGCGGTGGACCTGACTACTTCGACGAGCTGGCGGTCAAGGGGCGCCGTCCGATCCTCGCGCTGGAGATCACCGTCGAAGAGGTGTTCTTCCACTGCGCCAAGGCTTTTCTGCGTTCAGGCCTCTGGCATCCGGAGACCTGGCATCCCGACGACCTGCCCAGTACCGCACAGCTGACCAAGAAGCTCATGCCCGAACTCGACGAGGCGGCGCTGGAGCAGCGGTACGCCGAGAGCAACTATCGCACGCTGTTGTACTGAGTCCTCCCAACGCAATCGGTGGCGCACCCCGCAAGGGAGTGCGCCACCGATGGTCGAGCTCAGACGGTCGAGCTCAGGTGATGGAACTCAGTTCACTTCAGTTCGGCGCTGCTCTTGCCGAGCACACGGCGGGCGATGATCAGCTGCTGGATCTGCTGGGTGCCCTCGAAGATGTCGAGGATCTTCGAGTCGCGGGCCCACTTCTCCAGCAGTAGACGCTCGGAATAGCCTGGCGTGCCGGCCAATTCGACCGCCTTGTTGGTGATGTCGGTGCCGGTGCGGCCGGCCTTCGCCTTGGCCATGGAGGCCTCGAGCGAGTTCGGCTGCTTGTTGTCGGCCATCCAGCAGGCGCGCATCGTCAGCAGGTAGGCGGCCTCGAAATCCGATTCCATGCGGATGAATTCCGCTGCGGCCGCGTGCTGGTCGACGGCGGGCTTGTCGTAGTCGATCTCGATGCCCGCGTCCTCGAGGACGTGCCGCAACTCCTCGAGCGCAGCCCGGGCCACCCCCACGGCCATACCCGCGACCAGGGGCCGCGTGTTGTCGAAGGTCTGCATGACCCCGCCGAAGCCCTTCTTGGTGTCGACCTCGGGGCTGCCGAGCAGATTCTCCTTGGGGATGCGGCAGTTCTCGAATCGGATGACCGCGGTGTCGGACACCCGGATTCCGAGCTTGTGCTCGAGTCGGGCCACCTCGACGCCCGGATGCTCACGCGGCACCACAAAGCTCTTGATCGCGGCGCGTCCGAGGCTCTTGTCGACGGTCGCCCACACCACGATGTGGCTGGCGCGCGACCCGGCGGTGACGAAGATCTTCTCGCCGTTGATGACGTAGTCGTCGCCGTCGCGGGTGGCGGTGGTGGTGACCGCCGCCGAGTCCGACCCGAAGCTCGGCTCGGTGATGGCCATGGCCGCCCACACCTTGCCGAAGCGCTTGAGCTGCTCGTCGTCGGCGACCGCGGCGATCGCGGCATTGCCCAGACCCTGGTAGGGGATCGACAGCATCAAGCCGACGTCACCCCACGAGGTCTCCATGACGTTGACGACCGATTGCATGTTGCCGCCGTTGACGACGGTGCCCGCGGGCTTGGGCTCGGACGACTCCTTGCCGCGGCCGGCGTCGGCACCCGCACCGGCCTGGCCGGTCTCGGCGAGCCCGTCGTACAGGCTGGCCAGGGTGTCGAGTTCGACGGGATAGTCGTGCTCACGCAGGTCGTACTTGCGCGAGATCGGACGGAAGATCTCCGCCGCGGCCTGATGGGCCTGATCGATGGTGACGCCGAGCTTCTTCGGCAGTTCCAGATTGATGCTCATGTCTTCTACCTCGCTGGTTCTGGCGTCGTCAGAGGACGACGATGCCCTCGCCGATGCCCGCGCCACGCAGGTCGCGGTACCAGCGCTCGACCGGATGTTCCTTGGTGAAGCCGTGCCCACCGAGCAGCTGGATGCCGTCGAGCCCGATCTGCAGGCCCTTGTCGATGGTCAGTTTGCGGGCCAGTGCCGCCTCACGGGCGAACGAGAGACCCTGCTCGGCGCGCGATGCACCGCGCAGCGTGACCAGACGGATGCTGTCGAGTTCGGTGGCGATCGTGGCGACCATGAAGGCGACGGCCTGCCGGTTGGAGATCGGTTCGCCGAAGGCCTCGCGCTCGTTGACGTAGGGGATGACGTAGTCGAGGACGGCCTTGGCGGTGCCGGCGGCCAGCGCCGACCAGCCCAGACGCGACAGACGCACGACGTCGCGGTAAGCGGCGAATGCCGCGTCGCCGGTCTGCTCACCGACGAGCGCGGTCTCGGGTACCGCGACATCCTGCAGCAGCAGGCGCCCCATGCCGGCAGCGCGCACGCCCATGCCGGGGTCGGCCTCGACGATCAGGCCCTTGGTGTCGGACTCGACGATGAACAGCGCGGGCCGGCCGTCGAGCTGGGCGCCGACGATGAACAGCTCGGCGGAGCCTGCGGCCGGGACGAACGACTTCACACCGTTGAGCCGGTACCCGCTGGGCACGCGAGTTGCCTTGGTCTGCAAGGAGAATGCGTCGAACAGCGGCCGCGGCTCGGCGATCACGACGGCCGACTGCGGAACGCTTTCACCGGCGAAGTCGGGCAGGTAGGTCTTCTGCTGGCCGTCGCTGCCGAAGTTGGTCAGCGTGGTGGCCACGCCACTCGGCGCGAGCAGCGGCAGCGCCAGACCCATGTCGCCGTAGGCCATGGCTTCGGCGACCAGCGCGTTGGTGACCACTCCGCGCTCGGTGGCCGCTCCCTCGAACTCCTCGGGCACGTTGATCATGGTGATGCCGAGCTCGGCGGAACGCTTGACGATCTCCTCGGGCGCGGCGGCCGCGGCGTCGGCGTCATAGGCGGCCGGACGCAGGATCTCCTCGGCGAACTCCTTGACCGTCTCGGCGATCATCTGCTGTTCGTCGTCGGGGTTGAGGTTGAAGTAGCCCTTGGGGGTGGTGGTCAGGCGCTTGGCCGGTGCGGAGCCGCCCTGGACCTTCTGGAATGCGCGGTTGGCAGCGCCGAGGGTCTGGAATCCGGTCTTGGTGGCCTGGTACGCGATCCGGTTGATCGGCTCGCGGATCTGATACTTCTCGGCGAACTCGGAGCCGGTCACGGTGGTCAGCACACGCATCGCGGTGCCGATGAAGTTGCGTGGATGCCGATTCTTCCCGACGGCGGAGGTGTCGCGGGGTTCGGTGTGAGTTGACATGTTCACCATTTCTCGCAGTGGTATAGAGCAATTGATGCAGGGTCCGGCTCCGGAACACTATCTTACCCGGCAGTAAGATGGCACCTTACTCTGCGGTAAGAAGTTTGTCACGTCCGCGGTGCGCAACGCCGGGAGCGCGGATGGCTGGCACCGCGGTGGGTGCGGGAGCACAGTGGAGACCATGCATCTCACGCACTTCGGTCACTCGTGTCTCCTGGTCGAACTCGAGGGAAAGAAGATCCTGTTCGATCCGGGCAACATGTCGCACGGATTCGAGGGGATCACCGGACTCGACGCCATCCTGATCACCCATCAGCATCCCGACCACTGTGATCTCGCCCGGCTGCCCGACCTGATCGCAGGCAATCCGCAGGCCCTGCGCTTTGCCGACCCGCAGACCGCCACGCAACTCAACGATGCCGACTCGGCCGGGGAGTGGACCGCGGCGCACCCCGGGCATCAGGTGGAGATCGGCACGGTGACCGCGCGGATGACCGGTGGCCGGCACGCGGTGATCCATCCGGAGATCCCGGTCGTCGACAACATCGCCTACATCCTCGACTCGGCGGCGGGCGCCGGCCGGTTCATGCATCCGGGCGACGCCTTCTACATCCCGTTCGAGGCGATCGACGTGCTCGCACTGCCGTCGGCGGCACCGTGGATGAAACTCAGTGAATCGGTGGACTACCTGCGCGCGATGGCGCCGCGCGTCGCGGTGCCGATCCACCAGGCGATCCTCTCCGACGCGGGCACCGGCATCCACTACGCGCGGCTGTCGGAGATGAAGGACGGCGCAACGGAATTCCGGGTTCTCGACCCAGAGGCGCCGAGCAGCCTCTGACCTCATCCGAATTCTGAATACTGTTGGGCGGCAGTGTATTTGGTCACCATCACGCCATGACGGTCACCGCAGTCCCGTCGCCCGCCCAGTCATACAGTGCGGCCATCGTCGGCTCCGGCACGTGGACGCAGCCTTGTGAACCGGAGGTCTTGTACCGGTCGCGGTCGCCGTACGGGAACTTCTGCCACGGCGAGTCGTGAAATCCGAAGTCGCCGGAGAACGGAAGCCAATAACGGACGAACACGACGTAGCCGGGGCCGGACAGGTCCCGATCTGTTTCGTGGTAGAGGATGCGCCACGAGCCGGTGGGCGTCGGATGCTCGGCGGTCCCGGTGGTGACCGGCGAGTAGCGGATCACCTTGTCCCGCTCACAGAACCACAGGTCCTGCGCGGAGATGCTCACCGTCACCCGCCGCGGTTCGGTATTGCCTGCGCATGGATCGGGCTTCGCCGGCACGTCGGTGGCATTCGGCTCGGGTGTCGACACCGGTTGGCGGTCCTCGGCGCGCGCGGGGGACGAATTGTCGGCACCGTAGCCGAGGCGTATCACCGAGAAGACGGTGATCACGGTGGCGGTGAGAATCAGTAGTACGAGCCACCCGTGCCGCACAAGCGCCGCGCTCGAACCGCGTCGGGAACGATCGAATCGTGTCACGCCGAGTCTCCAGTTACGCCGAATCTCCGCCTCGGCGTGCTGCCGTGCACGCCCGGTATCGCTTATGCGACCGACGTTACGCCGCCGTCGAGATACCGAGGCCGCGCGCTTGATGTCGCCGCCGGGGGACTCTCAGCGTGGACGCAGAGCGCCGAGTACCGCGTCGTGCAGCAATCCGTTGGTGGCCACCGCGCTGCCCCCGCGCGGCCCCGGGGCCCCGTCGAGCGCGGTGAACCGCCCGCCCGCCTCGCGGACCAGGATGTCGAGGGGTGCGAGGTCCCACAGCGATACCTCCGGTTCGGCGGCGATGTCCACGGCACCCTCGGCGACCAGGCAATAGGTGAAGAAGTCGCCGTAACCACGCACACGCCAGACCTTGTCGGTCAGTGCGAGGAACTGCTCGCGGATACCGGCGTCGGCCCAGCCGGACAGGCTCGAGAACGCGAGGCTGGCCGACGGCACCTCACCCACCTGCGACACCGACAGCGCACGCGTCCGGCCGTCGAATTCCGCGTGCGCGCCCGCGCCGTCCTGCGCCCACCAGCGGCGCCGCAACGCCGGTGCGGAGACGACGCCGAGCACCGGAATCCCGTCGACGAGCAGCGCGATCAGCGTCGCCCACACCGGCACCCCGCGCACGAAATTCTTGGTGCCGTCGATCGGGTCGATCACCCACTGCCGTCCGGTCAGCGCGGCCTCGCCACCGAACTCCTCGCCGAGTACCTCGTCGTCGGGGCGTGCCTGCGCCAGCCGATCGCGGATCATCCGTTCGCAGGCGAGGTCGGCGTCAGAGACCGGGGTGAGGTCGGGTTTGCGCGTCACCTGCAGATCGAGGGCGCCAAAGCGTGACATCGTCAGCTCGTCGGCCGCTGCGGCCAACGACAGCGCGAGATCGAGATCGGTGTCGGGGATGGTCGTCACGCGCGACAGCCTAACGCGGCTGATCTCCCCGGTAAGCTTGGCCGCATGTGGATCACCGTGACGATTGCCATCCTCCTGGCGGTCATCGCCGTCGCGATGATCATGCAGATGCGTGGCCGCCGGGTCGGGTTCGGCGGCGGGGCGCGCGGCGGCGCCGGACTCGTGCAGGGCCGGCTCACCGTGACCGGTGTCAGTGATCGGCCCGAGGCCGACAGCAAGGGCGACGCGTACTGCACCGTTTCGGGCACCATCATCGGTCCCGGTACCGAACCGGCCGAGGTATACGGCACGTTGGTGCTCGCCGACGGCCAGCCGTGGCCGCAGATCGGCTCGTACCATCCGGTCGTCTACAAGCCGGGTAAGGCCGAGACCAGTTGGCATTTCGGCGAACTGCCGCCGCAGGCGCCCGGTCCGGGCGAGATGCCACCACCGGCCCGGTAGCCGGTACCCTGAGTAACCGTGCATCCCGATGTGACCGCAGATCTCGAATCCCTCGACGCCACTCTCACGACCGTGGAGAAGGTGCTCGACGTCGATGAACTGCGCCGCCGCATCGAGGAACTCGAGATGCAGGCCTCCGACCCCGAGTTGTGGAACAACCAGGAGCACGCGCAGCAGGTCACCAGCGAGCTCTCCCACGCGCAGGCGGAACTGCGCCGGGTCACCGAACTACGCCAGCGGGTCGAGGACATGCCGGTGCTCTACGAACTCGCCGAATCGGAGGAGGGCGACGACCGCACCGCCGCACTCGCCGACGCCGACGCCGAGCGGCAGAGCCTACGTACCGACATCGCCGCGATGGAGGTCAAGACGATGCTCGCGGGCGAATACGACCAGCGCGATGCGCTGGTCAACATCCGGTCGGGCGCCGGTGGCGTCGATGCCGCAGACTGGGCGCTGATGCTGATGCGGATGTATGTGCGCTGGGCCGAACAGCACGGTTACTCGGTCGATGTCTACGACACCTCCTACGCCGAGGAGGCGGGTCTGAAGTCGGCCACGTTCGCCGTGAAGGCCCCCTACATGTACGGCACGCTTTCGGTCGAGCAGGGGACCCACCGGTTGGTCCGCATCAGCCCGTTCGACAACCAGGGACGGCGTCAGACCTCATTCGCCGAGGTCGAGGTGCTGCCGGTCGTCGAGACCACCGACCACATCGACGTCGACGAGAACGAGGTGAAGGTCGACGTCTACCGGTCGTCGGGCCCCGGCGGTCAGTCGGTCAACACCACAGACTCCGCGGTGCGGTTGACGCATCTGCCCACCGGCATCGTCGTCACCTGTCAGAACGAGAAGAGTCAGCTGCAGAACAAGGCGTCGGCGATGCGGGTGCTGCAGGCCAAACTGCTCGAACGCAAACGCCAAGAGGAGCGCGCCGAACTCGACGCACTCAAGGGTGACGGCGGATCGAGCTGGGGCAATCAGATGCGGTCCTACGTCCTGCACCCCTATCAGATGGTGAAGGATCTGCGGACCAACGTGGAGAGCAACAACCCGACCGCCGTACTCGACGGCGAGTTGGACCAGTTCATCGAGGCGGGTATCCGCTGGCGAATGGCCGATGTCGGCGCTTGAGTTGATGTCGGCGCCTGAGTTGCTGGCGGCGGCGAACCCGCAGGACGCCACCCGACAGCTGATCGGATCCATCTACGTCTGGTTGGTGACCAACGGGTTGCAGATGGTCACCTGGACGCTTGGTGGCCTCATCGTCATCCGGCTCATCCGCTGGACGGCCGACAAGTACGCCGCGCGCGTCGACAGCAGCTTCCACAACAGTGATCTGATCGTTCAGACCGAGGACTCCAAACATCGGCGCGCCCTCGTCGACGTCGTGGCGTGGGTGCTCATCGTCGCGGTGATCATCGTGGTCCTGATCCGCTTCCTGGTGATCCTCAACATCCCGATCACCGGTCTGACCGGACCGGGAGCGGTGATCGGTGCGGCGCTCGGTTTCGGTGCCCAGCGCGTCGTACAGGACATCTTGGCCGGGTTCTTCGTCGTCGCCGAGAAGCAGTACGGCTATGGCGACGTGGTGAGTCTGACCACCACCGGTAACGGTGAGGCCGATGGCACCGTGGAGGACGTGACCCTGCGCGTGACCAAACTGCGTACCAGCGAGGGTGAGGTCATCACCGTCCCCAACGGGCAGATCATCAAGGCCACCAACCTGTCGAAGGATTGGGCGCGCGCGGTGGTCGACGTGCCGGTGCCGGCCGAGGCCGACATCGGACTGGCCAACGAGACGCTCGACCGGGTCGGTCAACAGTTCTACGACGACACCAGGTGGCACGATCTGCTTCTCGACGCGCCGTCCTCGCTGGGCGTGACCGATCTCGAACTCGACTCGGTCACCGTGCGCATGGTGGCGCGGACCCTGCCCGGCAAACAGTTCGAGGTCAGTCGTGCGCTGCGGATCGCGATCGTCCGCGCGCTCGCCCGGGAGGGCATCAGCGTGGCACCGGGTCGCGACGCTCAAGCGGCTGCCGGACCGCCGGCAACCCACGCCGCCGACCCCGTCGGCCGAGGTGAGCAGACATGACCCATCACCAAGGCGGGCCCGGGCGCGACGACGAGATCCCGGATGAAAGGCGAGCATCCGGGCCCGGCCCGGAAGTCGGCAGGCGCGGAGATCCCGCCGCCACCGACCCCATACCGGTGATCCCGGGACCCTCCACGCCCCAGCACCCGGCCGAGCAGAGCGGTGGCCCCGAGGAATCGGCGGGCGAGCACGCCCAGCCCACACAGGCCGAACCCACGCAGACCGAACCCACGCAGACCGAACCCACGCAGGCCGAACCCACGCAGGCCGAACCCACGCAGGCCGGCGAACGGCCGGTCACCGCGGGCGGCGACAACGGCGGCGGCCGGCACCGCAGCGCGTGGCGCGCACGCAACTGGGGGCATCTCTATCACACACGTATCAGGACCAGCACCACCGTGTTGATCGTGATGTTCATCGTGTGCTGGGTGATCTACGGGTACACCTCGCAGCGATATGCTCCGCCACCCGAGCCGGTCAACGCGCCGCGTCAGGTCGTCCGCACCACCGAGCCCACCTTCAGTAGATTGTCCACCACCCCCTCGTCGAGCACGTCGTCGTCGCCTTCGTCTTCGAGTGAGTCCTCGGGCGCGTCGTCGGGGCCGAGCCGGCCCGGCTCGGGCGGCGGTCCGGTATCGGAAACCGGATCAGGGCAACCGACCACTCCGACCAACGGCATCGTCCCCGGGTTCCAAATGCCATGGGAGACCACGACCGAGACCACGACGGTGCCCTCGCGATGATGCAGCAGGCCGGGCCTCGCGAGGCGATGAACAGGCATTCTCGAACCGTCTGATCGGACCGGTTCGGATCGCGGCGCGCCCCACGTGCGCCTGAGCGGGCTTCTCAGGCGTCGTCGTTACACTGCTCCCTGTGATCACGCTGGACAACGTCACGATGAAGTACAAAGCCGCCAGTAGGCCGGCTCTGGCCGAGCTGTCTCTGGAGGTGGAGAAGGGCGAGTTCGCATTCCTCATCGGGCCGTCGGGTTCGGGGAAGTCGACCTTCTTCCGGCTGCTGCTCAAGGAGGACAAGCCCACCAGGGGCAACGTCTACGTCGGCGACTTCCACGTCAACACGCTCAAGAGCCGGCTCGTGCCCAAGTTGCGGCAGTCGATCGGTTGCGTGTTCCAGGATTTCCGGCTCCTGCAGCAGAAGTCGGTCGCCGACAACGTCGCGTTCGCGCTGGAGGTGATCGGCAAGCCACCGTCGATGATCCGCAAGGTCGTGCCCGAGGTGCTCGACTACGTGGGTCTCGAGGGCAAGCTCGAACGCATGCCTTACGAGCTCTCCGGCGGCGAGATGCAGCGTGTGGCCATCGCACGCGCGATCGCCAACCGGCCGTTGGTGCTCTTGGCCGACGAGCCGACCGGGAACCTCGACCCGGAGACCAGCGAGGAGATCGTCGACGTCCTCGACCGGGTGAACCGGCGGGGCACGACCGTCGTGATGGCCACCCATGACCGGCACATCGTCGACGCCATGCGCCGGCGGGTCCTCGAATTCGACAACGGACGACTGGTACGTAACGACGAGCAAGGCGTCTACGGCATCGGCTGACGCCGTCGTCGCGATCCGCACGTGTGCGTGACCAGCGACCCGTCACCGAGGCCACCACGACGACCAAAGGACATCCGATGCGAGCCAATTTCATCTTCAGTGAGGTCTTCAACGGCTTCCGCCGCAATCTGACCATGACGGCCGCGATGATCATCACCACCGCGATCACGCTCGGCATGTTCGGCGGGGGACTGCTGGTGATCCAGATGGCCGACAAGAGTCAACAGATCTTCCTCGACCGCGTCGAGATGCAGTTCTTTCTCAACGAGGACGTTTCCAAGGCCGACCCCAACTGCCGGCAGGCACCGTGCACCACCTTGCGCGCCGACCTGGAGAAACAGGCCGGCGTCGGGTCGGTCACCTACGTCAGCGCGCAAGAGGGATATCAGGCGGCCAAGGAGATGTTCGCCGAGACCTCTCCGGAGATCGCCGACCAGATCACCCAGGACACCTTTTCGCAGGCGTCGTTCAAGGTCCGGATGGCCGATGCCGACCGCTTCGACGAGGCGTACAACGCGTTTGCCGGCAGACAAGACCTCGGGGTCGAAGGCGCACTCGATCAGCGAGAATTGGTGAAACGCATCTTCGGGGTTCTCGACGGCGTGCGAAATGCCGCATTCTCGGTGGCCGCGATCCTGGCCGTCGCCGCGATCCTGCTGATCGTCAACACGGTGCAGATCGCGGCCTTCACCAGACGCACCGAGGTGTCGATCATGCGACTCGTCGGCGCGACCCGCTGGTACACCCAACTGCCCTTCCTGCTCGAGGCGGTGATCGCCGCGCTGATCGGATCATTGTTGGCGGTCGGCGGACTGTTCCTGGCAAAGGTGTTCTTCTTCGACCGGGCGCTGGCCGGGTTGTATGGGGTCAACATCGTGCCCAGAGTGACCGCGGGCGACGTGTTGTTCGTCTCGCCGTGGCTCGTCATCGGCGGAATTGTGTTGGCAGCGGTGACCGGATATGTCACGCTGCGTGTCTACGTTCGCGAGTGAGGAGGTGAATCCACCGACATGGTGAAAGAAAAGGGACGCAACCTGATCGCGTCCAATCGTAAGGCGCGACACAACTACACGATCCTCGACACCTACGAGGCGGGTATCGCCTTGCTCGGCACCGAGGTGAAGAGTCTGCGTGAGGGCAAGGCGTCGCTGGTGGACGCATTCGCCACCATCGACGACGGCGAGGTCTGGTTGCGCGGGCTCAACATCGCCGAGTACGGCAGCGGATCGTGGACCAACCACGCGCCGCGCCGCAACCGCAAACTTCTGATGCACCGGAGTGAGATCGACAACCTCATCGGCAAGATCCGCGACGGCAACCTGACCCTGGTGCCGCTGTCGATGTACTTCAGCGACGGCCGCGCCAAGGTCGAACTCGCGTTGGCCCGCGGTAAACAGGCCCACGACAAACGCCAGGACATCGCGCGACGCACCGCGCAACGCGAGGTCGCCCGCGAGATCGGCCGGCGCGTCAAGGGCATGTGATCCGGTGCTGACGGCCTCGACGCCCTCGCACCGGGCCACCGGCCGTCGTCTGGTCATGCCGCACGGACCGGTATTGCGGGGACCGGTGCTGCGCGGGCCGGTATTGCGCGGTCTTCTGGTGCTGGTGGCATTGACGGCACTGGTCCTCGGTTGTGCACCGAACACCGCCGACAACAACGCCCGCATCGGCGGGAACCCGCCCGCTATCAGCGGCCTGCCGGCCACCCCGCCGATGGGCTGGAACAGCTGGAACACCTTCGGCTGCAACATCACCGAGCAGATCGTGCGCGCGCAGGCCGACGCGTTGGTGTCGACGGGCCTGGCCGCCAAGGGGTATCGATACGTCGTCGTCGACGACTGCTGGTCGGCGCCCACCCGCGACGGAGCCGGTGCATTGACGGCCGACCCGGCCCGATTCCCGTCGGGGATGGCCGCATTGGCCGCATACGTGCATTCGCGCGGGCTGAAGTTCGGCATCTACGCCGGCGCGCGGGACAAGACCTGCGCCCAGTTCGGCGGTACCCGTCCGGGCGCCACCGGCAGCGGCGGCCACGAGTCGACCGATGCGCGCACCTTCGCCTCCTGGGGTGTCGACCTCGTCAAATACGACTGGTGCTCGAGCGACGCCGACCATGACGATCAGGTCGCGTCGTTCACCGCCATGCGCGACGCCATCCGGGCCACCGGACGTCGGATGGTCTACAGCATCAACCCCAACAGCGGCGTCGCCGGATCGGTGCCCGGCGCCGAATTCGATTGGGGCGGAGTGGCGACGACGACGCGCGCCACCAACGACATCACCGCCGCCTGGACCACCCGGCCGCCCGGCGCCACCTCCACGCCGGCGTCGGGAAATCAGGGCATCGTCGACATCATCGACGCCGTATCGAAGATCGGCGCTCGCGTGACCGACGGCAGCTTCCTCGACATGGACTCACTCGTCGTCGGGGTCGGCAATCAGCTCACCCCCGCGATGGAACGCACCCAGATGGCGCTGTGGGCGATGACCGCCGCGCCGCTGATGGCCGGCAACGACCTAACGACGATGAGCGCCCGCACCCGCGACATCCTGGCCAACGAGGCGATCATCGGCATCGATCAGGACGAGCGCGTCCGGGCCGGCGCCGTGGTCGGTGACGACCCGGAGATCTGGAGCCGCGCGCTCGGTGCCAAGGGGCTGGTCGTGTCGTTGACCAACCGGGCCGATCACCCGCGGACCATGACGGTGACCCTCTCCAGCCTCGGACTGACCGGCGACGCGTCGGTCTCCGCCGTCGACGCGTGGACGGGCCGCCGGTATCAGGCCGCGAACGGTGCACTGACCGTGCGGGTCGGGGTCGACGACACGGTGGTGCTGTCGATCCAGTGACACGGGCGATCCGGCGACATGACGATCCGGCGACATGACGATCCGGGGATAAGGGAATGAACCGGACACGACGAGTTGTTACAATGGACTGTCCGCCGAGAGATCGGAGGACACCTGTCTCGGGGCTGATCGGTTTCGACTCTGTACGCCGAGGCGGGGGAAGCGTGTCGGTGCAGGCCAGAGACCACCGTATAAGCGTCGCGGCAACCAATTAAGCGCCGATAAGAATCAGCGCGACTACGCCCTCGCTGCCTGACAGCGGGCCCGTAGTCTGTCGGCCCGGACTCTGCTCTCAAGTCCGGTGCCGGCATCATCTCTGAGAGCTCACCGTTCGCACCGGTCGCGGGTGCGGATGGGACAACCAACAGCGACTGGGATCGTCATCTCGGCTGGTTCACGTGACCGGGAGATCCGAGTAGAGACATAGTGAACTGCACACGGAGAAGCCCCGCCGACCCGACGGAGGACCCGGGTTCAATTCCCGGCAGCTCCACGGCAGCCCCTCACCTGCTCAGGCAGGTGGGGGGCTTTTTCGTCGACGCTGTCCCCGGGGTGCCAGCATATCGCGTGGCCGAGCGCCCGGGTGGCGATGTTGTCTCCGGCGCCGACATGGCGCGGTGTCGCGGGCGCCGTGCTGGTGGGCTCGACCACGAAGCAGGCCGAGGCCGCGGTTCGACAACTGTGTCGGGGTCCGCTCGCGGCGGTCATTCGGCTGTGGAAGTATTGCGGACGACTGTGCAGGGCGCCTAGGTGGGGGAAGTGTGGCGGACGAGCGACTCGGGTTCGCGTTCGACGAGTTGCTGTGCGTCGTGGGGGGAGCCACTGTGATGGGGTGGCGACTCGGCGGGGATGTGAACGGTTGTTCTGAGCTTCGTTCTCACGCGAGTGGGGTTGCATTGTGACGATCGGGATTCCGGGGTCGTTGCAGTGGGTGTCGTATCTGGCTGGTGAGAAGTGGCCGCAGGGTGATGAGGATGCGATGTGGCGTATCGCTGATTCGTGGCGTTCGCATGCTGATCGGTTGCGGGATTTGGTTCCGGAGTTGAATTCGGTTACTCAGGAGACGTTGTCGGTGATCGAGGGTGCTTCGGCGCAGGCGATTGCTGATGAGTTCTCGAAGATGTTCTCGGGTGATTATGCGGTCGACAAGTTGGCCGAGGGTATGGATGGTTTGGCTGAGTTGGCGTCGGCGACGGGTACTCAGATCCAGTACACGAAGTTGACGATTTTGGCGTCGTTGGGTATTGCGGCGGTGCAGATTGCTTTTGCGCTCGCTAATGCGTGGGAGACGTGTGGCGGGTCGTTGGCCGATATTCCGATTGTTCAGGCGATTACTCGTGCGGCGATCGCGGTGATGGAACGCACGTTGATCAAGGAGATCGTGGAGCAGGTCGGTAAGACGGTTGCGGTGACCACGATCAAGGAGTTGGTTCAGACCACGGTCGGCAAGATTGTGGCTGAGACGTTGAAGTGGTCGGCGTTGGGGGTGGTGCAGGAACTCGGTATTCAGGGTTATCAGATGTCGCAGGGGCATCGGTCGGAGATCGATGTGAAGCAGCTCGGCATGGTGGTGGAGTCGTATGCGTTGGGTGGGGCGATCGGCGGGGTGTCGAGTGTGGGGATGAGTAAGTTCGCTGACCGGCTGTTCGGGAAGGTCTCCGAGAACACGTCGAAGGCCGCGATTTTGGCTCGTGGTGGGGTGATCGGTTATGTCAGTGGTGCGGCGGGTAATGGTGGGGCGATGTTGTTGACCGGCGGGCATTTCAATGCTGCGGGTTTTTTGGGTCGTCGTTGATGGGTTCGTTGCCGGGGAAGCCTGAGGGTGGTGGGCTGACTGCGGGGTTGACTGGGCGGGAATCGGTTACCGGTGTGGTGGGTGGTTCGCCGGCACACGGGGACGCGGCGGGGTTGGGTGATCACGGAATTGTTGGGCACCTGGATGGCGCGATCGTGTCCGGCGGCGTACCCGCCGAGGCGGCTGCGTCCGGCGGTGGCGTGGGGGGTCAGGGGTCGTCGGTGGCTGCGGGGGCTGCGCATGGTGGTGGGGATTCTGGTGAGGGGGCTGCTGGTTCTGGGGTGCCGCAGGCGCAGCCTCATCCCGAGGGTTCGGTGGCGGCGTCGGGTGAGGGGGCGGGCAGTACTGCTCCTTTGGTGAACGGGGGTTCGGAAAGTGCTGGGGTGCAATCGGGTTCGTCGACTGCAGCGGCTACGCCGTCGGCGTCGGCCTCGGGGGGAGCGGCGACGTCGGGGGGAGCGGCGATGTCGGGGGGTGCGGCGCCGGCCGCGGCGGGTGCGGCGGCGCCCGCCGCGGTCGCTGCGGCGGGTCATGTGTCGGGGGGCGCGGGCTCGGTGTCGGGTGGTGCGGCGGCTGCCGGATCGGGTGCTGGGTCGGGTGTTGGTGGGGGCCGTCCGGTGGTGTCGGCGATTGCGGAGCATCCGGCGGCGTCGGGTGCGGTGGTGTCGGCGCGGCCTGACGGTGCGGGGGTGCCGCGGATGTTGACGGCGGTGCGGGCAGAGTCGGTGTCGTCGGCGGTGGGTGTTGAGGGTGCGGGCGTGGATCGTGGTGTGGGGTCGCAGGTTTCGGCGGGGGTTCCGGAAGGCGCCCGGCCGGTGTCTGGGGGTGGCCCGGGTGAGCGGGGCGGGCCGCTGCCGGTGGATCGTCCGTCGGTCGGGGATGCTCGCCGGGATGGTCCGGCGGGTGATACGGGTGCGGATCGTGGTGCCGGTGATGGTGGGTCGGCGCGGCCGTTCGAGGGGGATG